>JAIKXO010000109.1 GCA_024684065.1 Lachnospiraceae bacterium | reverse complement strand
ATGCCCTTGTGCTTCAAACCAAGGCTGCAACTCCTCAAACCCCCACCCGCAGCCTAAACCCGTGGCGCTCTTGCACTTCCGGGCTGCACATCTCCTCCCTCAAATGTGCAGCCGCATACACATGTGTGCATGCGCCCTCCGCGGAGCCAGTGTTTTCGGGGCACGACCTCACACATCCGTACCGTACCCGGTCGCACGCTTCCCACACTCAGTTTCCGGCTCTGTTATTGCCCCGGAAACTCCTTTCCGGCTCCGCGCGCATCCCTCTCCGGGCATCCTGTCCCGCACTTTCGTTCCTGCCCCGTGGGGCTTGTCTTTGTCCTGGCATTGCCCTTTCATTCTGCATGGCGCATGTATGCCGCATACCGGCATAAGGCCTATGCGCCATATATATAGAAGCATGCGTCATATGTTATGCGCGTTGCACTATATACAAGGAAGTATGCGTCATATGTTATTCATATTGCGCCACATATATGGAAGCATGCGTCATATAATATGTATATTGCGTCATCTATATGAAAGTATGCAGTGCCTGCATTCGCATATGTTGCATCGATGTTGAATAAAGAAGCATCGTGTACTCATTATGAATCATTATGCCGACACAACTTCTGTTTATCATGCCGGCATGCGTCATATTGCGTCCTTATGCATTCACAGTGCAGTTAGTTCTTTCATGCATATATGTCGCATCAGTGTCGCATAATGAAGCGCCATGCATCCAAATGGTCAGTCAAATTGTGTGGGGCGGTCGTTTCAAGGTGTGGCGGCCGTTGCCCTACCGCTTTGTAAAAACGGGGAAGCCTCGTCGGCTTCCCCTGTGCTTCCATGTCAGTCCTCATATCTCCATAATTGGTCGCCTATTGTCACCCCGTCGCGGTATCCGGCGAAGTACCTCCACTGTCCCTTGCAGCCCTGCCAGTGCGACGGGTCGGGGTCTTCGCTGGGGCTGTCCTTGTAGACGAGCTTGGACGCGTCGATGGACACCCACCTTCCGTTCACGTGCGCGGCGGTCCACATGTGGCTGCCGCCGTCCTCGATGGTCGTGGCGGGGATGCCCGCGTGCCTGAGCATTATGGTGAGGGCGTTGGCGAAGTCCCAGCAGACGCCTGTCTTGGTGTATGGGAGCCAGAGCTTGGGGTTGTCCCAGTCGTCGTAGCGTCCTGCGCGGTGAATCCATTGGTCGCCCTTGAGGAAGTTCCCGCACACCCATCCGTCGTATGCGCAGTTCTTGGATATCCATCTCGTGATGACGAACATCCTGTATTCGTCCGTGTCGCCCTCCGTGACGAGCAGGCTCGTGCCTTCGAGGTTCATGAGCCCGTCGACGATGGCGCAGAGGTCGTCCGCGGCGTGGTAGTCCCTCCTCACGACGCTCGGGTAGGCGCACTCGGACACGTCGAGGCACTTCCTGGGGTCGGTTCCGCTCATGAACTCCTGGAAGTCCGTGAATGACGTGTTTTCGTAGCATTTCGCCGTGCCGTCCTTCACCCTGAATGTCGCGTGGACGGTGTCATCCCTGTTGTCGGGGTAGTTGAATTCTGCGTATATGCAGTAGTCCCCGTCCGCAAGATCCGATGCGTCTATGCTGTATGTCTTGCCGGGTAGGGCCTTCCCGAGGTCTCCGATGTCCATCCAGGTATATCCGGGGGCCGTCTGGCTGGGCAGCGCCCATTCCGCGAGCTTTGCCGTGTCGCTGAGGGTTATCTCCGGGCAGCCCTCCTGCACTATCTTGTGGATGTACGGCGTGTACGAGACGGTGCTCCCGTCCGTCCTGAGCCGGAACCCGCAGGCTCCTTCCGATGCCCCGGATACGCCGTCGTGCCA
The DNA here is from genome assembly GCA_024684065.1 of Lachnospiraceae bacterium. Next base: position 83,169 of record JAIKXO010000109.1, on the reverse strand, counting down.
GTACCCGAAGGTCATCTCGTCGGAGATGCGGGCGAATGATTCTTTTGTGGTGAGGTTCTCCGCCGCCCAGGGGTCCGCCTTCGTGGGCGCGGGGCGGGCCGTTTCCGGGTTACACGCGGCGAGCGCGAGGGACGCCGCTATGAGCAGCGGGAGAAGCTTGATGCGTATATTTCGATTCATGGTGTTTTCCTCTCTATCACGCCTGTGGTTTCTTTTGACTCTTGGCAAAATTCTGTTGGGAGACGGCTATTTGCTTATGCCTAAACCGCTGGTATCGTTTGTAATATCCGGCTTATATCCGCCCCAGAACCATTTTATGCCTTCAGGAGTTTCATTTTGATGGCATGTAATATCAATATATGCTGTATTTCCCATGAATATTGGCTTACCTCCAAACTTGCCCTCTTTATAGTAGACAGCTTTGACCTTGACGTTTACTTTGCCATTCCCCTGATATTCATCCAGAAGTTCATATGTTATCCCTTCAAGATAAATTCGTTTTGGATCCATTCCGATGTCGATCGTATCATTGTATTCAGCTACAAAATGATCTGAATAATAGTAGTTGTCTTCATAAACCATTTGTTCGTCCTGATATATATACAGTGATTTCGGCGAATTGTTCCGAAGCGCCACCATAACTGCCTTAGCTATTTTTTTTGGATCATCTGCCCCTTTCCCGGAATTCTTGTCGTACCATTCAGGTTTTTTATCTATTATCTCTTCCAAAATGTTAGAATCATTCTCTTCCTTGGTAGAATTAGTTTTAGCGGTATTATTCTTTGAATTATCCCCGTTCTGATTAAGCCCCCATACAATAATGCTTATGACGGCAATCACTCCGATCGCAACAAGGATTTTCCTTCTTTTTTCTCTTTTACTTCTGATTCTTTCTGGTCATCCTTCTTTTCATCCAGCCTTATCATTATGTCTTCATTCTTATTTTCCCTTAATGCGCTTGTTATGTCCGCGCCACACTGGGAACAGAATTGTTCATCGAAGCTGACCTGTTGGCCACATTTAGGACAGTTCATACAAATTCCTCCCTATGTTCAATGTAATATATCAATTATGTCGAAAGCTTCACGGGTATCTTCCATCCCAAACAAGGCGACACAGCAGAGATCATATCCATTTCTCATAACCCATATTTCCCGAAGGTCATTATCCGACTTATTGTAATGCGCCACAAACCCTTTAAAACCGAAATCTCCCGTGCCGGAATAAATCCCCTTTTCTATTCTTTCAATTCCGCCGTTAAGCTGAGGGTTTAATCCTAGTTTTTCATAATGCTTATCAGCGAGTTCCTCTGCATGTTTGTCAAGATAGCCCTCACTGTATCCATAGTTTTGTTCAATTCTGATATCTATCTTAGCTCCGTCCTTATTCGCAAAGATTACACACCCTTCTTCAGAATAATCTATCTCGTATCCCTCAGGAACTGTTACTGTATACTCGTTTCCGGTATGTAATGCTTTCAATTTGTTCGCAGTTTTCGCCAAATCTCCGCTGTTGTCCTGCTCCGCGTCACTATCCTTGTCAGCGGATTCCTGTGTAGCCGTGCCTGCTCTGGTATACTCCAAACCGCCATCATACAACTCGAAATTCCCATCGCTGCGAAGAGTAATTTTTCCATTTTCGTATCTATAGGTCAATTTAAGCTTGGATATAACGCTGTCTTTGAAAAGAATATCGCCAAACTCCTTAGTTCCGTTTTTTATCTGATACTCAGAAGGATAATCCCCCCTGTCTTCAACCTCATATTCTTCCCCTTTCGTAAAGTAGGTATAGGAATTATAATTCTTTAAGGCTAAATATTTGACATTAATAACAGCTTCTCTTTCGTTCACAAATTCAATATGTATGGTAACCGGTGTGGGCTTTTGTGTTCCCCAGATTTCTAAACTATGATCCATCTTGTCTGTTCCAAAATACGGATCAAAACCATGCGCCAGAATAGTCCCGGCTTTATTAGGGGTATATTCACATTCCCAAGTCCCGATTAGATCAAGCCGCGCCTGTTTAGTTTTAACCGAGTTGATGAACGGCAACAGGACGCCGAACACAATAACAGCTGCAACAATCACCCCGCAGGCAATCAGTGCAATTATTCTCTTTTTTGATGGAGCCTTCCTTTGTTTTTCGGAAGCTTCAGCAGAGTTGTTCTGGTATTCCTTTCCATCATCAGATTTAGGCTGCTCTGGATTGACCCTTTCCCCACAGTTGGCGCAGAACTCCGCATCGTCACTTAATGCTGCTCCGCATTTTCTACAAAACATAATAAACCTCCAAATTATAAATTAAACAGCTTTCCCGCACTTCTCGCAGAGCAAGCTGTCATTCGTTATGACGGCTCCGCAGATTTTACAGAGCATTTCCCCTCAAGGTTCACTTGTTCAGCTCGGGAGCAACAGAAGATTGAGATTGTAACGGGCCATAAGCTCCGAAGAAATCGCATGGGCTTTTTCGCGGTTATTCTCGCATCCTGAAACGTCCACTTCAAACCTCTCTGCCAAAGAGGATACGCAGCTTTCAAAGGAATCATATGACGGCATTTCGGCTATATCACTGTAAAACTCTTCAGATGTCAAAGACCGGCAATCCTCGGAATCAGAATGCATCCTACTATACTTATAAGGGGAAAGCGTATAGCTTACGCTGTGCCAGTCACTGCCGGATATCTTGTTCATTGTATTCAAGGGGACATAGATTGAATTCGCGTCAATCTTGCTTCTCCTGTAGTATTCATTATATTCATCACATGTAATAAAACCCGGCGAGCAATAATACACACGGTTCCGTTCGTCTTCTTTTGCCAGTTTGACGAGCGCATTATGCTGATTGGATATGGTCTGGGGATAAATCTTGAATTCGTAATACGCCTGATTATGATCCTTCCAATACTTGGCAGATTTCGTCGTCTTTTTTTCAGGAACCTTGAACTGAAGAAACAGAGTCCGCGTCTTTCCATTAAGCTGCATATCATATCCAAACTCACCTTCCATTGCCTGAGTCGGAAAGAGGGGAGCGGAATAACCTTTGCTGATACAGTTTTTCTTGACAATCTCAAACACTATGCCAAAAGCAAATTGGGTCTCGCTAAACTCGCAAACCATTTTTTTCATCTCCGCCCCAAAACTCGTGGTAGCATGTCTGAAACCCAGTGTTTATCGCATTCCTTTCATGGGGTACATGTACCCCATATTGTCGCTTCCCTCTGGCGCGCTACCGCTTGCCCTACCGCCTTCCATGTGAACCAACAGGGAATCCCAGTATTCATCAGGTTTTAAGTCTCTCCCCTGTTGCTTCACATTCCAGTTGGTGTATAAAAACCACATCGGGGACACTATGATTTCTCACTGTACCTCATGGATGAAAACCCCTCATGGAGGATATGGGGTACACTATTTTTAGACCACGAGTTTACACCCAAAAACTCGTGTTATTTCTTACATGTCGTTACTGTCCTAAAATCTCCAGAGCTTTCTTTGCATCTTCACGACCTTGGTCGGCCGCCAGCTGATAATAATGTACAGCTTGTTTTTCGTCCTTCGGTAAGCCTCCTAATCCTTCCGCATAATAATATCCAAGATTAACTTGAGCGACTGCCCATCCCTGATCAGCGGCCAGCTGAGTATAATAAATTGCTTTTTTTTCATCTTTTGGCAGACCACGCTCACTTTTAAAATAACTTTTTCCAATTCGAGAAAGAGCTTCCGCATTATATTCATTCTCCGATGGAACCGTTTGGGTCTCTATCATTTTTATTACTTTTTTTCTGCCCGCGCTTCCATCACTCCCGGAGACTATACAGATAATCAGTTCTGACGAAAAATAATTGTATGTTGCCAAGCAATCTTCAGCGATTATATCGCTAAGCGATATTTCACATGGATTTGGTATAATCCTCAAATGAAAATACAGCCTACATTATATCCTGCTTTCTTACCATACCCGCTGCATCAGAACCCAAACCTAAGAGCGCCGCAAAGCTTCCACCTGGGGTGAGAACATACCATTTGTCCTCATAATTAATCAGATCCATAAGCATCAGCCATTCTTCGCCATTGATATTCATCTCAACCATCCGATATTCTATTTTTCCCCCATTTAATTGTTCAATGGTTTCAAAAACTTTATCCTTATATTCATGAGTGCGGAAGAACTCCAGCACCATCGGATCTAAAACATCTCCCACTGTGATATCCTTAAGCTTCTGAAATAGATCAAGAGATATGAGTACCTCATCCACGCTCTTTTGATCAACAGCATCACCAATCTTAACCCTCCCACGAAGAAAATCCGAATCTTTTTCAAAAGATGGGTAGAAAAACATCCTGTAAAAGAGATCATAAAGTTTGCCTTTTTTACGTTCAAGGTTGCATCTCGCCGATGCTTCATCTTTGCCAGTCATTACTAAAGAAGATTCATAATCAGTCCATTCTCCATATCTCTCAAGTTCCTTCTTAAAACCTCTGTTCTTCACGTAGCTTTCGAGTGCGCAGGCTGAAAACATCCCGTCTATGTCCTTCTCACTGTAGGCTTGTGCAAATGCGAGAGCGGCGGCATCAGGGCTTGAATATCCGGCTCCCTCTATCGTGACGTTTTCTTTATGATCCAGCATATGCTCAATTCCAGGCATTGGAATTAACCTTCCGAATACAACTGCAACGATTAATAATAGGGCCATGCAAGCCCCAAATATCATTTTTTTCATTCCGGAATGTTTTTTTATATGTTTACGCTCTTGAGGTTTCGATGAGTTTTCGATTTCCTGCGTATCGCCCGCTATCTCTGCGTAAGGGATTGTCGCAGTCGTTCTACCCCCGCATTGAGGACAAAAAGATGCCTCGTCATTTAATAATGCTCCACATTTGTTGCAGTACATTGAATCTTATCCTCCTTTACAACTTAACAAGCAACCCAGTTCTTATTCATACACACTGTATTCCCGTGTTATCTCGAAAACATCGCTTAATACATCATCATCGTTATGCCTATAGGAATAATACTTTTTGCCTATTATATTTTCATCTTTGTCTCTTATATCTTCATATTTCATCTTAGTGATCATATCTCCGCCAGTATTGTTGTCTTCACTTAATGACATAACGCCTTGATCATCATATTTTGCATTGAATCTAGCGTTCGGATAATATAACGCCTCTGGATCTTCTTCATATATTGTTCGTGATAATGGACGTCCTTTATCATCATATTCCAGCGAAGAAGAATATATAAGACTCTTATCAAAACTGAATTCTGTCAGCTTTAACAATTCGTTTTTCAATTCGTTTTCTATGTCGTTTTCCATTTCAGCAAGCATTGTTTCATCAGTTTCATCTAAGTCAGGATGAGATTCTATATACGATTCCACATACGAAGTACCAAAATAAGACGCAATATCTTTGTTTAGACTATAAACTTTATAATCTGCTATATTGCCATCCGTATTAAATATTGTTTCATCATAGATACAATCCCCGGGTATTATATAAGATGGAACAAGAAACTCTATGCTGTTTATTTCTAATGTTTTCGGTACAAAAGAAGCATAAAGCCCTAATAGATTTCCTCTTAATTCTTTTTTTATCTTTATTTTCCCATCAGGATAATACTCTAATTCCCTTAATGAAACTAAGCACGCTGGAATCCATTCATTTTCTTCATAAAGCTTGTCATTGTAATTAAAATATGCTATCTTTGTTACCCTGTCCTTGCTATCAGATATCTTGTTGTATTTATAATCAATCTTACAAAATGGCTTTTCATCACAATTATTCAAGCCCATTTTTTCTATTTTTTCACTGCCATATATGTATATAATAGCTGACTTTCCATTATCATAAGGATCATATTCAACCTTTGATATTATGTCCTCTATTGGATCCCTTTGTTCACCGCTTCCCTTATTGTCTTTCTTAATGGATTGGGGAATTCCCCATTCATCATATTTTGCTATTATACGTGTTCCGGTACTATATTCAAAATACTCCCTGTACACTAATTCATTTTTGTCATTATATTGTTCCTCATAGGATGAATGTAATTCTCCATCAGCATTCATATTTTGATATGAAAGTCTGCTCAGATATATCTGTTCCGAATTGAGTCTTGTTATAACTATGATTCCTGCAATTACTGCCATTGTGATAATTACGGCAATAATAACCAATTTCTTGTGCTTGCCAGTCCTGCCGTCTTTATTATCCGTCCAGGCAGTACTGCTTACAGAATCGCCGGTGTCTTTCTTAGACTCTTGTTGAGATGTTGAATTAGATATTGTCTTTTGAATACGCACCCCGCAACTTGCACAGAATTCAGCGTCATCGCTCAATTGAGTGCCACATTTTTCGCAAAACATGATAAACCTCCCTTCATGAAATCAAACAGCCGTTCCGCACTTCTCACAGAACTTGGCGTTGGGGAGCAACTTTCTCCCGCATGAAGGGCAGAGTCTTTCTGCAGGCTTCTTCGGAAGTTCCGGCGCAGGCTCCTCTGCCGTTATGTCCAGGACGGAGAAGTCGGGCTTCGTCACCTGGCTGCCACATTTGTTGCAGAACAGGCTATCATCCGTTATGACGGCCCCGCAGTTTTCACAGAGCATTTTCCCGTCAAGGTTCAGCTTGTACTGCGACCACAGCCTATGGGCTTCCATAAGCTCCGAGACCCTTGCAACCTCCTCTCGGAACTCTAATGCGCCGCCATCCTTATGCGCCTCGTAATACCTCCTTCCCAGCTCAAGCAAAGCCTCCGATACCTCTGCTTCAGCCTTCTTACTGTTGTTGTCAATGGTTTCCTTTGATAGCTTTGCTGACATTTCTTTCTCTCCTGATCGTAATGTGTTATAAAATTATATTTTTAATATTAACGTAGTTCAGCTTCCCTTAAGCCCTTAGAAATAAATGCCGAAGCAGTTTAGGATGAGATTCATGAACTCATCGTTCTCTATAACGACATACTTCCCATCGATTTTTCTAACTGTTATAGTATATGTCCCGGCAATGAGCTCCCCCGATGAAGGGCTTCTGTCTATCTCATCCGCTTTATTTCTAATCATTCCGGCTATAGCCTCGGATGTGTCCCCATATATGACCGTCTTTCCTGCATTGAATAAATCCGATACCCCCTGCTCTAGCCTCTCCAAGAAGGAAAGGCCGTCATACTGAGTCTTCTTGTCATCAATGATTGAGTTTGCGATGCTTGTGAGATTTACGTTCCTTGCCCATATGCTCACCCTGAATTCATCCAATCCTAGGATTTCTACGTCCCTGACCTCGTAAACCATACATGAAGTAAGGGCTGTCCATATGTCACGTATGTCGCCGGTATCTACCGCAGCCCTCATCCCCGCGCTCAGAAGCGGGTCACCAGAAAGCGACAGTGCATAATCATAATACTGTTTTAGCTCCTCGTCCGGCGGGCCCTGCTTCAGTATCTGGAGTTTTGCTTCGGTTTCCTCCCTCACAGTATGCTTCACATAATATTTGAAGCCCACGATCCCGACGGCTAGGACGATAACTGCGATGAAGAATTTCATAAATGCCGAATGCTTCGGCTTCTCTGCCACAGGCTCAATATCTTCAACATTATCAATGTTTTTCCGCGCAGCTCTGTCTTTCTCCAAAAATGCCTCTCTAATATTTGTGCCACATTGCGAGCAGAACTCCGCCGAAAAGGTGATATAACTATTGCATTTTGGGCACTCCATTATCCGCCTCCATATATAGGTATCTCCTTGAAGATAAAGGTTATACTATTTTTGTAAGGGACTCAAAGCTATTGCTTGGTTTTATTGATATTTCTTGCTTTTGTAGCCTCATTAAACTGTTTTTCTGTATATGAATTAACATCATCATCATCGTCAGAACTGCCATACCCTCCCGGGTCGGTTGGATCACTATTAAGCCTATTAATCCTATCAGGCATATCAACATCATAGTCCATTTAGTTAATTTCCTCCTCGTTCGCAAACGTCTAATATTCCTTTGCAAAAAAGGCTACGAACAACCATTTTGTTATGTCGAACCGGACATTTTGTTCCATTTTGCCAGAATAGTGTATAGCAGATGTAATTATACTCAATATATTAAGTATAGTCAATATGTTGATAGTGCTATGCTTTCCGTTGGGAGGTCTTGCAAGTGATTTCTTACGATCCGTTTTACCAAACTCTATACAAAAAGGGCATAACGGAATATCAGCTTATTTTTAAGTATGGCTTTTCTGCTAATACGATACAAAGAATGAAAAAGGGCATGCCTATCACCACTAAAACACTAGACACCATATGCTTTGTCTTGGACTGCAGTGTCGAGGATGTTCTCTATCATGATAAAAGTAAATAGAAGTAATAAGACAAAGGGACGGTCTTTTGTCTTGTAGCCGGAACGAACTGATCAACATTATCCTGCGCCACGGAGTTGACAACATAGAGATACAGTAGGCGATAAATAGAATGGGGTAATGCTTAATCTTTAAAATATAAGGAATGATGATTCGCTGAATATCCGTTCATAATGGATTTAGATATTGAAAAGTATGGAACTGTATTGTATAAAACAGATGAAGGCATTACCGATAGACGGTTAGCCCGGTTTCATTAAATCACTAAAGTGACCGTAACCTTGGCTGGGGCGGTCACTTCTGTTTTCTGCTTCGAATCATGTATCCTATGCTGAAGGATGTCGGGACAAGCCCAACAATCCCTATGAACAATTCAACTGACATCATTAGCGTTGCCCTCCTTTCTTCCAAACGGCACAATTTGCCATCTACCTGACCGGAGGGTCTCAGTCCCTGCGTAGAGGGTTAGCCGCCTACCGTTTATGGTAACGCCCTTATATAGGGTTAACACCCTTAAAACGTAAAGTATCAGGCATTCATGACCGGTTAAATAGAAATAATCAGCTGTGCGGAATCGTATTAGTTAAAGTTGCTGTCAATCATTTCAAGCCGTTTGTTAACAAAAGAATAATAATAAAGCCCCCTCTTTAAGCTGTTTTGTGTTATACTTAAGCGGAGCGGAGAACTGAAACATGCCAAAACGCAAGCAAGTACCTTTCAATGATAACAATTTAGCCATCGGATACTATCGGTTCAGCTCGTCCGGCCAGGATACCAGCATCGAGCAGCAGCGCGAGGCCGCGCATAAGTACGCCGAAGCCCATGGGTTCACGATCATCAGGGAATATGATGACCCCGCCATATCCGGAACGACAGCCGACAGGCCGAAGTTCCAGCAGATGCTGTCGGAGATAGGCGACCTCAGGCCTGCGGCACTGATACTGTGGAAGACGGACAGGCTCTCACGCGATAACTACGATGTGGCGATCGCAAAAAGGAAGATCCGCGATGCCGGCTGCAGGATCCATTACGTCGCCGAGAAGACCCCGGACGGATCCCCGGAGGATGAGCTTATGGAGGGCTTCCTTGAGAAGATGGCGACTTACTATTCAAGGCAGCTTTCTGTCAACGTGAAGCGGGGGCAGAAGTATAATGCCGAGCGGGGTCTCTATCTCGGAAAGCGCATCCTCGGCTATGCGACGGAGGGCGAGGGCCGCCACAACAAGAGATATGTCATAGACAAGGACACGGCGCCGCTCATCCAGCGCATATTTAACTACTATGTAGACGGAAAGAGCATGCAGGAGATCTGCGGGATACTAAATGCTGAAGGCCGGCGCTCCATCCGTAATAAAAAGTTCACGATCAACAGCATCCGGGGGATCCTTAAGAACAGGGCCTATATCGGAGAATATGAGCACAGCGGCGTGGTTATCCCCGACGGGATGCCGAGGCTGATATCCGACGGGCTGTTCAATCAGGCTCAGGACCGCCTTGGCTATAATAAAAAGTTCGGCGCCCAGAATGCGAAAGGCTTAGATGACGACAACAGGCCGAGATTCTGGCTTACAGGCAAGCTTTACTGTGGCGAATGTTCGACAGCGGACCATGAAGAGCCCATGCAGGGCACGTCGGGGACTTCAAAAACCGGGGCGAAGCATTATTACTATTCCTGCAACGACCAGCATAAAGGGCGTAAAGGAAGGGGTTGCAGGAAAAAGCCCGTAAAAAAAGACTGGATAGAGGAGCTCATCATCCGGCATCTGTCAGATTACTTGAACGATCCGGAGAATCTTGCGAGCCTGGCCGTCGATATCTCTGAATATTATAGAAAGGAATACGAAGACAGCGGATATTTGCGCGGCCTTCAGGATGAGCTGAAGATAACCGAGAAGGCCCTGGACAACGTTATCGCCGCAGTCATAGCAGGTGCGAGCGGCGAGCGCATCAATTCAGAGCTCCGGAAGCTTGAAGAACGAAAGAAAGGCCTGACGGATGCAATAGAAGCCGAGCAGGCACGGGAAAGAATGGTAAAGGACGAGGTTTCGATAAAAGCGTTCTTCGACAGGTTCATGCATGCAGACCTGTATGACCCCGAAAACAGGGATTTGGTATTGAATTATTTTGTTGATAAGATATACTTATATGATGACAGGGTCGTGATTACGGGAAAATACGATGATAATAATGAGGCGGGCTATCTGTTCTTTGAGGCCGAAAAGCAAAAAAAGGGTTCGCCCACTTCGCGCTCATCCGCATGGATAAGAAAAGAGTCGGGCCATTAAGGCCTGGCTCTTTTCTTATTGCCGAGGAGCTCCTTGAACCCATGGTTCAAGGTCTCCTCGGCATAAATGCCTCGTCGGTCGGTTCGGCGGGAAAAAGGTCCACCGGACCTTTTTCTTTCTCCGCCTCACCCCATCCTCCGCACTCTTAAAAAATAGGACATGGAAAGAATCCATGTCCTATATTTTTTTGGTTCAGGAGGCCCTCGATCATAGTAACAAAGTTAGCAACCGCCATTTCAAATGGGGGTTGCTATTGCTCCAATCATTGGTCATAGCTGACATACTTCAATTTTTCCTTCAATAAAAGAAGCTCCATTTGCATGTGTCGGGAATATCACCTGTAGCCTCCATTCCTGCATTAAAGTTTTCAGGGATCAACTTACGGCCGTTTCAACACTATCATCATAGTCGGGACTTAATCTCAATTGCGATATCTTTTGGTTCGATATCTTTTTGGTTAATGAATTGTCCGGTGATACCGGATTATGATATAATCTTGCAGGAAATGAAAACTCAGGAATATTTAACAGTGTATATTTAATTTTTGCCACATTTGGGAAGAAACAGCATTCGGATAATTTCACAAAAAAATCAGTGAAGTTTTGTGCAATATTTTTGTAATTTGGGGTGAGTAAAATCGGCTCCTGCTGCAACTAATAAGTGTAATGGAGTTTTTTTTACCGGACAGGAGGAAACAATGAGAAACAGACAGATGCTTAATAAATTATCCGTTAAATGCCTGACGGCAATATTGTCCGCTGCTTTGCTTATGTCGTCCGCCGCGGTTACGGTCGCTTTTCCGGTGACGGTTTATGCGGATGAGGATCCGGTGCATCAAGATGATGAGACCGGAGCGGTCAGTGTATCTTCCGAAGCGGGAGATGTAACAGCCGATGTAGGAGATGTAACAGCCGATACCAGCAGTGATGAAACAAAGATGCCGCCCTCACCGTGGAGGCCGGTTCTCCTCCGGACGAAAGTGTAAGTGCAAGTGTAACGGTTACTGCAGATAATGTGACAAATGAAGATTCCGATGGCGTCGCAATTAAGGCGATTGCCGACCACAATGGTACGACCGAGGTGACCGCAAACGAAGTATCAGGAGGGATATCGGCGGAGGCTAAGAACGGCGGTTCCAATACAGTAACCGTTAGCAGGGATAATAATGGCGGGATAGATGCGCAGGCTAAAATAGGTGGAGTAAACGTTATCCTTATCGGAGGGAATGCCGGTGGAGCAAATACCGAAGCAGGTCTTTCGCTGACATCGGAATCCGGCGGAGTAAACCATGTCGTGATCGAAGGAACATTAACAGGAAGAGATATCGGAGTACTGATAAACGAAAACAGCGATAATCCACTTCCAAAGGATACCCTTACCGTCTGGAAGATAGAACAGCCCGCGGGCAATAATGGCGATGTTTTAGCAGGATATAAGGTAAACGGACAGTATGTCGAGGACGAGGACGCCGAAAAAACGATCCAGTACATCATCAGGGTCGCGCCGCCGGAAACCGGCGTCAACTCCTTAACTGCAACTAAACTCAACGGCGAAGCGCTTGAAAAGACAACAGGCATCGGGGGCAAAGATCTGCAGTGGGCGCACGAAGGTGATATAGTTCTTCTTAAGATAGATCTTCAAGAAGGCTATTCTCTTCTCGGTGCATACGGTGACGAAGGACATGTCGAGCTTTCAAAGGATGAACAGACCGGCGATTATTACATAAAGGTACCAAGAGGAGGCGGAGTGGTACTCTCGGTTAGTGTCGGAACATTGCCGGTCGATCACGATTCAGACGGTCACGGCTCGAACAGTTCCGATTCGGACGGTCACGATTCGGACGGTCACGACCCGGCTTCTAATTCGGACAGCAAAGACAGCTCCGAAGGCCAACAGAACCAGACAGCAGGAAACACAGGTGACCTCAGTGGTGGCTCCATGCACTATACCATCAGCAACAATACCACGGTAACCCTGTCTATTGACAATTTAAAAGCACTGGAAAAAAATGGTGTAAAAACACTCGTCTTTCATATAAATGGAATAACCTATAGCATTTCAAGAGAATATATATCACATTTCTTATCTTACTTTAATAAAAATTATGTCGAAATTAATATGACAAGCAATGGACTGGGGTTATATTTTAAAGATATCGAAGGACAAAAAGTAACACTCGTTACACTCTGTATAGACGGCACTGGTACTATTAAGAATCAGGGAGAAATCCTTAAGAATACCCTTATGAATATTGATTGGAGGAATGTGTTTAAAATTGCAATTGAGGGTAACGACACACCCGCGGCTTTCGGCACAACCGCCATAACCGCGGCTTTCGGCGCATTCGCAGCTTTCGGCACACCCGGCGCAGCCACTGCTACCGGTACAAATGTGGATAACGTGAATACGGATAACTTAAACCAATCCGGTGGAAATCTCGAAAACGTCTCCGGCGGACCATCCGGGACAGTAACGGCAAATGTGAACCAGGCTTCCATACCCGGCGCAACCGGTGTTAACGGCACAAACGACGCTACCGGCACAAACGGGGTTAACGGTACAAACGACGCTACCGGCACAACGAACGTTGGGCTGTCTCAGACACAGCAGAGTAATCCGATTCATCAGTTGGATAATGATTCGGTGGAGAAGACGATGAGGTCATTTCAGGAGCAGTTTGAGCAGTTTAAGCAGGAGCAGGACAGGAATAACAGGTCGCTGTCGGTGTCGTTGCAGCCACCGCAATCGCCGCAAACGGCATAAACGGCACAATACCAACAGACTAATACGAGCTCACGACGTTCAGCCCCTTTTTTCATTCAGCTGCTGCTTTCTTACGAGCCCGGCAAATTTGCCGTCCATTTTTATGAGCTCCTCATAATTGCCCTCTTCCACGATCACACCATCCCTGAGCATAATTATCCTGTCAAAGTTTTCTATGGTTGACAGCCTGTGGGCTACCATTACCACGGTAGCCTTCATCTTCTGTATGTTTTTCATCACCGCTGCCTGAGTCATATTGTCGAGCGCCGATGTTGCCTCGTCAAGTATCAGTACCCTGGGATTATCCATAAAAGCCCTTGCTAACAGTATCCGCTGCCTCTGTCCTCCTGAAATCCCGCTGCTTGCCGATTCGGATATCTCGGTATCAAGCTTCAGGGGGAGCTCCCTGACATAATCTCCTATGTCGGCATTGTCAAGAGCCTCCCATATCTTATTCTCGTCATAGCTTCCGGTCGAACCAAACATTACATTATCCGCAATAGTCCCCGGAAATACCCTGCTGAACTGAAACACCGATCCGACGCGTCTGCGCAGAGACCGGAGATTCAGTGAATTCAGGGGTTTTCCGTCATAGCTGACCTTTCCTTCAGACGGGATCTCGATACCCAGCAATACCTTAAGCAATGTTGTTTTGCCGCATCCGCTTTCTCCGACGATAGCCACTCTCTCTCCGCGGCGTATGTTGATCGTAACGCCCTTTAAACATCCTCTGGGATCATCATCATAAGAGAAGTGGATGTTTTCAGCACTTATGTCCCCGTTCAGTCTCCTTACATATTCCTGGGCTTCGCTCTCCTCATTATCCGCTTCGAATACCGGCCTGATATTTCCGCACAGTGTCTGTATGAGGAATATATTCTGCATAATATCCGTAAGCGAAGATATCACGATTATAATCAGGCTGTAGGATCCGACGAAAGTCATATATTCCGAATCGGTAACACCGTTTTGCATAGAGACCCCCAGCAGTCCTATGGTTGTCGCAATGCTTATTGCCGAAAGTATCTCCGTATTATATTTAAGGAAAAACGGCTGCTGATAAGTCAGCAGGAGCTTTTGTCTGTACAGATCCGCCCATTTGGAATAAACAGCCTTTTCTGCTCCCATTCCCTTGATCTTCTGTATCCCCCGTATCACGGAATACAGAAATCCACTGTTTTCCATGTCGATCCTGAGTATGCCGGCCTCATTGTATGCATAGCTTAGCGCGCCCAGTACCGCGGCAATTATCTTCGCGACAAGGAAAATGACAGCCGGCACAAAAAGCCTGGGCGAGAAGCCCTCCATCTGATACAGGTATATGATCGAAAAGCTCAGATCGAGCAGCACATCCATAATGATCTGCAGGATTATGTCCGACAGCCTCCCGCAGTTGGTTATTCTTCTGGATATCTTTCCGGATGACGTAGAGTGGAAAAACTCCTGCGGCAGATGCAGTACCTTTGCCATCACGGCCTCCTGCATCCTGGCGGATACCCGGATCTTCGTCCGGGACAGCATCACGCCCTTTACCATGGACAGAACCTTCATGCCAAGACTTACCATAAAGAACGTGACCATCGCCAGCTGGAATCCTCCGGCGGATCCGTTTCCCTTAATGTACACGTTATATATCCATTTGCTTACTAAAGGCAGGATATACCCCAGGCCTGTCACCAGTCCCGTAGCGATCACAAGCTTCATTACATCATAAACAGTCAGGGTATGCAGCACATTGTATATGAATGTACGAAGCAGAGTACTGCGTTTTTCAAGAGGCCTGCTCAGGGTATAACAGCCCGGCCGCAGAGAAGCTATATAACTTTTTGTCGCCAGCCCTTCGCTTGAATCAAACGGACAGTAGTAACGGTATCCCCTGATGGAAGGCATAAGAACCACGGCCTTCCCGTCCTCCCGGAATGCTAACAGGTTTTCCGATCCGTCACGGCTCATCTCAGCCACCGATTCTCTCTCCTCATACATCATTCCGAGAGGATCGAGCATGGTTTCAAACAGCGATTCCAGGCTATCCTGCGCTGGTATCCTCGAAACGGAAACACCGAACCTCTCAAGCATATAGATCAGCGCGGTCTGAACATCCTCAATGCTTTCCTCAAGACGGAACATACTTCGATTGGAGATCAGAGCATCATCCGCATATTTCTCGAGCTTTATATTGTTTTCTTCTTTTTTCCTTAAGTTATTGGTATACAGGCCCATGTTTATTCTCCGTTACGATCCGGCCGCAAACAGCCAGTCAGGCTGTCGTCTGTGGGTCAAGCTGTTGCAGGCGCAAAAAACTGCCTTAAGCAGACGAGCAGCACCCCGGACATCTACGATTTTATCAGATCCCGGTACAGACCGCCCTGAGCATACAGTTCTTCATGTGTTCCCTCCTGTACGACCTTTCCGCCATCCATAACATAAATCCTGTCACAGTCAACGATCGTCGACAGTCTGTGGGCAACGATAATGCATGTGGTTCCCTTGTCACGGATCGACTTGATGACCCGATCCTCGGTAAGAGCATCGAGAGCCGAGGTAAATTCATCGAGGAAAAGCAGTGTCGGCTCGTGGGCAAGGGCTCTTGCAAGCTCTAACCGCTGCAGTTCACCGCCCGAATAGTTGCGGCCGTTTTCCTCTATCATCGAACCGTAATCCTTCCTGTTATTAAGTATTCTGTCATGGATCTGTGCATCCCTTGCAGCCAGTATCACCTCGTAATTCTCTATGGTGGTATCCCACATGCGTATGTTATTATATACCGAATCCTCGAACATCATGATATCCTGATCCACGGTCATGACGGACGAGTGAAAGATAACATCCGGGATCTCATCCCGGGGCCTTCCGGAATAAAGAATCTCTCCGGATTCAGCCTTATACAGATCCGCAAGTATCTTGAGCATTGTGCTTTTGCCGCTTCCGGTCTTCCCGACTATGGCCACCATCTGGCCGGGCTTTACTTCCATGCTCACATCGTCAACCGCGGGGCTGTCTGCCTGATTGTAGCGGTAGGTTACATGGCTTGCGACAAGATGCCCCTGAAGCTTATCCGCGGTCTCACGCTCGCTTTCCGGAAGCGGTATGTACCGTCTGCTTTCCCTGTTCATGATGTCGTTGACTCTCTCTATGTTTGTCCGCATGGTCTGCAGCGTATTCACGGATGTCATGCAGTTGTTAAGGGACGAGAGCATGTTATTAAGTATGCCCTGGAAAAGCGCCATTGAACCCAGAGTAAAATTACCATGCAGGACGAAGTAAGCTCCGAGGAAGAGCTGAATACCCTGCAGAACAGATCCCTGGACACCCGATACGAAACTTAGCGCCGCGCTTATGTACTGCGTCCTGAGCTTTCCTTCATTTGCCTGCGTCATGGATTCACGCCACATGTTGTAGAAGGATCTTTCCGATCCCGTGGACTTGATTGTATCGATCATGCTCATACCGTTCAGTATCGTCGTACTCAGCATGTTTCCCGAGGTTGTCATGCTTCGTGAGGCAATGGCGTTCTTCTCCTGAATATACAGGGTCGCGGTCAGGCTTACTAATATCGCGGCGAAACAGGCGACAGCCATCAGAAGATTATACTTCATCAGCGTCAACAGATATACCACGGTCATGACTGCATCTATGGTACGGGGAACAAGGGAACGCATGATGGAATTATCAAGGCTTATGTTATTGTCTATCCGTGCCATCAGTTCTCCCGCACTATACTGCTCAAAGAACTTAAGGGGCTGGTCAAACATCTTCTTGAACAGCCTGCTTCCCGATATTGCCGATAAATTCCGGCTTGAGCTGTTGATCAGTCTGGTCTTTGCCAGGCTGAAAAGAAAATATGCCGAAAGAGCCGCAATGTACAGGGAAAGAACAAGGTATCCTTCGTTTGTACCCTGCATGCTTCCCGGTTTCATATACGTGTCAAGTATATTTTTCTGGATATTTACCATGCCGATATTGAGAAAGATACATAAGAGCGTAAGTATTACCAGCACAAGCATCGGCCCGCGCAGCTGCTCTGTCCTTTCCCTGATAAGCGAATAGAGGGATTCCCTCTTGCCGTCCTCCACGAAATCCGGTCCTTTTTCCAGAACGATGACAGTACCGTTGTAGAGCTGGGCGAACTTCTCCATCGTCATACGGATCTCTCCCCTTGCAGGGTCGGCAATGGATATGATATCCCTGTATATCGAAGTGACTACACACCAGTAACGCCTTCTCCAGGATACGAGCAACGGAAGCTTCATGTTTCTGAGCTCGGGAGCGGATGGCGTTTCCATTTTCGCCTCCAGACCGTATCCGGCTGCCGCATCCATCATCTGCTCAGGGCTGGAACCGTTCCGCGAAGAGACGCATACTTCACGCAGCTCTTCCATGGGAACAAATTTCCCGTAGTAACCGAGCATCATGCCAAGAGCAGCAGCACCGTTCTCGCCGGATCTCATTTGGACCACTATCGGAATCCTCATTGTACCTTTCCCCCGTTTTCGTAACTTATTACCCTGTTTCTCTTATCCTGTCCTGATGATGGTAGCTATAGACAATGGTCTTATATCCCAGTTCCGAAAGCTTTTCGTACGGGATTGAATTCTTGCGTTTCTTCATCGACCCGTAGAGCACATACCTGATGCTCTCCTGAATATAGGCATCTATCTCTTTAAGACAGTCCGTATCCGTTATGACCGGAAATACCCATCTGGCCCACGTTAACCGGTTACCGCTTCCTCCGGCGCCAAAGAAATAGCTGTTGAATCTCATTATAAGCTCATGAGCCGCTTCTTCGGGAGTATGCCGTCCTCTGTTTCGGTTTATAAGCGCCTGATCCGTATACTTGCGTATCTTTCTCTTTATCTTTTTCATTGTGTGCCCGGATATCCTTATACGTCCTCCCGAAAGCTCCATACCCATAAGATCAAAGGGCTCTCCCGGCATCAGTATTACGGTCTTCTCTCTGTTCGTTGCAAGCCTGAGCCGGTCCATGATTTCGTAGAAGTGCTTCTCAAAGTCCTTTATCTCTTCATATGTGCCTGCGCATATAAGAATATCATCCGAATATCTCGAATAGAACCCTGCCCGTGGAGCAAAATAGTCATCCATTTCATGCAGGTACAGGTTCATGAAGAAATTTCCGACAGGAACACCGCCCATTCCTCCCGGACAGTGATCAAGGATCCGTCCGTCTTTGTCTATGACTTTATTGCGGGTCAGAAGCCACTTGAGAAAACTGAAAAAATCAGGATCATCAGGCAGGAACACCTCCTTAAGCATCGGAATGATCAGCTCCGGAACTATGGATCCCACATAATTCGATACATCCGTCTTAAGAACATACATGTTCTGTATATTCCGGTCTCTGCTGATCTCTAACAGCAGGTCCATTCCCGTCTTATCAGGTCTGAATGAAAACAGGCGGTCGGAATAAACGCTTTCCATACCGCGCATTGCATATACCAGAAGCTTCATCAGGTATCCCTGTGTACCCGCGAAAGTGTATACAGCCCTCTTCTTATCCTTAAAGTTCTTCGGAACAAGGCGATAGCTCGGATAGTCAAGAAAGTAGTCCCCACTCCCAAGCCGCTCAAGATCACGCACGCAGTCATCCCCCATTATGTATTCTTTCATTTCGGACAGCTGTTCTTCCCTGTACTTCCTGCTTTTTGCCAGGTAAGAAACAAACTCTTCCCTTACCTCCGCAAGCTTTGCTTTTTCAAATATCTTCATTTTATATCCTCTTGATCATCATTACTGCCATACGCCCCGTAAATAAAGTGGGGCTCGGTATCCACATGCAGATGCCCGTCATTTGCGGCCGCTTCATCCTCAAGCGTCTCAATAACGCATTCCCGTAAATATCCTTCCTTCGATATAAGACGGTCTGTCTCATTATACCTGCGAAGCGGATTCTCTGTTCCGTTGTTATTGTCTTCAGCCTCTGCCGAATAATCTATAACCACGAGCTTCAGTTTTTCATTCTCCCATCCGTCCTTCCATTCCCCGTCATGATATACAGTAACTCCGTCCTTCACCAGGGCATCCACCATGGTGTCCGGGTATTCCCCGCTTCCGTCGTCCTCAGGATCATCCCTGAAATAACAATCGATACCGCTCATATATGTCAGCACGGATCTCCCCCTTCCGTTCATGCTGTAGTCAAACACATCCAGCAGCTCCCCGTATGTAATCTCATATACATACAACCTGTCATCGAAAGGAAGCATGGAAAACAGATCTAATTTAGTCACGGTACGCCGGTCTACGTCATCAATGTAAAGGCTGTAACGAATTCCGGATCTGTTTATAAACGCTACATCTGCATCTACAGAACGTCTCATGGCATCGCATACGAAATTGCCGACTGTGGAAGCCCTTTCATTGCTCCCTTCAATATAATCCGCGGTCGCCGGCTCTGTTATATATCCGATCTCCGTCTCCAGATAAGGTCTCACCCTGTCAAGGTATTCTTGTGAAAGATCTATAATGTCATGATCAAGCTCTTCTTCGTTCTCCGGATTATCAAGAAGCATATCCCTGTCCTCGGTAGTACTGAAAAGTTCCGCGTTGTCATCGGCACCGGATTTGATCCTGAGCCCTCCCTTCCCGTCATTTTCAAATACCAGTTCATCATAAACATACGCGCCCGCATTACCGTAAGGTGATAAATAACGAAGCCCCCATTCGGTCGTTCCTATAATATCCTTATGGATATGGCCTCCCAGTACAAGATCCACGGAAGACTTGCTTCCGAGCCTTTCCGCGATCACATCCGGCGCACCGTGGGCCAGCAGGATCACCGCATCGCAGCCCTTATTATCTTTAAGCTCTCCTGAAATACGGTTGACTTCGTCATAATCAGTGACTATGGTATAACCCAGATTCGTAAAAGATTTGGCAGAAATCGAAGTTGAATACTCCTCAGCGAATCCGATCACTCCTATCCTGACCCTCTTTTGTCTTCCGTTTTCGCCTGTGGCTTTCTTGCTAAGTATCACATAATCATCGGTGATATCTGCTTTTTCTCCGTCCCTGTACAGATTGGAGCATACTACCGGAATGTTGTTGCGGCACAGTTTTCCGTTTATCTCATAGTCTCGCATAGTATTATTATCGTCTACAACCTTCTCAACACCCCAGTCGAACTCATGATTACCCAAAGCTACGGCATCATAATGTAACTCATCAAATACCGCCGACATGGCTTCTCCCTCACTGAGAAGGGATATCGCGTTTCCCTGATAGATATCCCCTCCGTCAAGAAGAACCAGTCTGTCCGTATCCTCCCCATGCTCCGTCGAGCGTATATCTTTGATCTTATCGGCAATATAGGCCACCTTGTATCTGTAGTCGGGTTCCACGCCTTCAATGAGCGCGCCGTGGATGTCCGATGTTTCAATTATGGGAAGACGGTACTCTCCGGTTCCCGCCTCAGGTGGATAGTACAATTGACAACCGGCCAGAGCGGCCGACATGAGTGTGATGATACAGATAATTATGCTTATGCCTGTACGTCTTTTTTCTTTTATTCTTTCCTTCATAGTTCCTGATTTCCTTTCTGTACGGTAACGGGTTGTTCATCAGGCGTATTTGTTTCAAAACATGATTTATTATAGTTTTTTCTTAGTATAACATGATTTCATGAATGATTATAACCTTATTAACACTTATACGCAAAATAATAAAACTACATATGACAGAGAAAATCTTAAGGGAAAAAACAGATGTCCAAAACCTGCGCCAAAGCAGGGAAGCGGAAATGATCCGGGGAACGGTATTATTCAAACATAAAAATTATTATTCAGACATAATAATTATTATTCAGACATAAAAATAAGGAAGGGTATTTTCACCGCAGGCACGAGACCGGCTTACTCTGCTGCGGTTTCAGACGCATGATAACGCAGATTGTCCGATCTTTCTGAAACACACATATAGTGTACCTTCCTTATTGGGATCATTATATACCATATAAAGAATTTAAGCTATATTTTTTTTGATAACGATGCCGTTGATATTGCAAACATAATTAAACATTATGGCATCAGAAAACAAGCGGAGAAAGATGTTCACATCCATCTCCCTGAAAGGAAAGAAAATCGAAAAAAACAGGCATTTCCTTATATTATACGAAACGCCTGCTTTTCTTATTGCCTGAGGATCCCCCCCGGCCCGGAGATTAATGTCTTTCTTCCGTTATGTCATATTCCGTGTGATCTGCCGACCCCGACTATCAGCTGCGGGCCGTCCTTTTCCTGCACCATACCGGCCCTTAAGCTTATCATCACGGGCTCATTGTTTATCATAAGCCGGTAATTTATCTTATATACCCCGCTGTCTTTTATCCTTTCCAGAATACGCTCTTTTGAAAACTCCGACATAAAGTGTTCAAGGTCGTCAGGATAGATGGCTGTCCTTATATCCTTGTAGGAATCCTTAAAGAAATCCGTGCCGGCTTTCGAAGTACCCAGGGCCAAAAACTCCCGGGACGCGCTGTACTGCATGTAATGTCCGGTCTCGGGGTCAACGGTATAGATGGCGATAAAATCACCCATCAGGGCGGAGATCCTTGAATATGTGATCTGCTCCTCCTTAAGACGCTCAATAGTCTCCTGCTGCTTCATCTGGGCATCGACATTGTTCACGCCGATGATGATATGTCTGTCATCACTTCCCATACGCACTATCTTCATATTGACAAAAGTGGGTTCGCCATTGATCATCAGTCTGTAGGTATGGACAAATGCCCCGTTATCGTCAATGGTCCTTAAGATGTTCTCCCTGGTAAAGATACTCAACATGGTATCCCTGT
Source organism: Lachnospiraceae bacterium (assembly GCA_024684065.1). Next base: position 60,969 of record JAIKXO010000109.1, on the reverse strand, counting down.
CAGCTTCGTAAATACTTGTCTCTATGTCCCTATGGCTTTCATTGAAAAAGTCATCGCCATGGCGCTCGACAGACAGACCTTTGCTGCTTCCGTCATTAGAATATTCCACAAAATGACCCGTTTCGATATTTACGTAATAAAGAGTAAGATAATCCGATGAAAGTGCCTGTGCCACATTTGCATAGCTCAGCTGCTGCTCGCTTTCCGGGGTGATCCCCAGAACCGCAACGGTAAAAGCTGTGACCCCGCTCACCGGATTATCGATCGCCTTATTTATCATGGCATGCACCGTGGACCCGTCAGACATTTTCTCGTCGAGGAACACACGATGCCCTTCTTCCATGCATCTTGTTATCGCATCAATAAACACAGCCCCCGTTCCATTCCTTATATCCTCTGCCGAATCCGGATTGCCGAGGGAGCGCACCTTAAAGAAACGGAGGATGAACTCCCGGTATGTTTTATTACAGCGGATGACTTTTACTGTCTCACCGTTAAATTCCACCACGGCCATGGGAAGGGTCTCAAAGTACCGCTTTGAGGTTTCTGTCTCTTCATTTGAAACGGAGCTCAGGTCATACATATTTATGGCGCCGACGACCTTGTGATATTCAGCTTCATCGGGATTTTCAAACCCGATCTGTATCCCCTTACTGTACCTTTCCCAGATCTCCTCTAAAGGAATGGGCTTACAGAAATAATATCCCTGCATCTTCGTGCAGCCTATCTCGCTTAAGAACTCAGCCTGTTCAGCCGTCTCCACTCCTTCGCAGACGGTTTCTATACCCAGATTCTGGGCCATTCTCATAAGCTCTGTAAGTATGATCCTCGATCTGGGGCTGGTATCAAACTGTCTCATGAAACGCATATCAAACTTGATGAGATCGAATTTCATCTCCTGCAGAAGATCAAGCGACGAATACCCGCTTCCGAAATCATCCATCCATACACTGAATCCAAGCTTCTGGAACCTGCCTATCTGTTCCTTCATGAAATCAAAGTTTTTACCAATGACACTTTCAGTGATCTCTATGGTAATAAGATCCTTCGACACCCCGGCAGCCTCAACACGGTTATTTATCTCCGTCACGATATCGCAGGTCTCAAAGTCTGTTCTGGAAAGGTTAACCGATACCGGAACCACGCTCCTTCCCGCTTTTTTCTGGTTCTTGATCCTCTCGAGTATGATATCTACGATATGGAGATCCACCTTATAAATAAGCCTCGTGTCCTCCAGTATCGGAATGAAATCTGCCGGTGAGAGCATGCCCTTTTTAGGATCGATCCACCTTGCCAGAGCCTCCTCATCGCAGACCATCCTGTTGGTCGCCCTGACAATAGGCTGATAAAAGGCCTTTATCCAGTTCTCGCTTATGGCCCTGTCAATATTATCGGCAATATACTGCCTGTTGATCTCAGCCGAAAGCATTCTGTTATCATAATAGTTAAAATACGAGCTGTGTTCATCCCTGTATACATTGCTGGCATACTTTGCCCTGTCGCAGGCTAACGAGGTTTCGACAAGTCCCATGGAATCAGGATAGATCCCTACTCTTAACGGAAGGGACCTGCCTCCGTTTACCGTCTTTGCCTCCTTAAACAGCCTGCCAAGCTTCTTTTCAAGGCCGTCCGCTTCGGTAAATACCGCAAAATAATCCTGTCCGAAGCGGCTGCTGTTTTCTTCCCCGAAGATTTTTGCCAGCACATTGGCAATTTCCTTTATAAGAACATCTCCCTCGGCAAACCCGTACTTCTTATTATAATATTTCAGGCCGTTCAGGTTTATGAATACAAGCACAGACGGTATATCACGCTCATGCATGCTCTTACGCCCGATCTCGGCAAGCTTTAAGAAATACGTCATACTCGGAAGCCCGGTAAGATGATCGTAATTGATCTCGCGGAAGATGCTCCGCTCGCGGAATTTCTCATCGACTCCCTCATCCACGGCATCCCCGAGGATAAACTCATCCATCCGTTCGGGATTCTGCTCATAGAAACGCCGTTTATCCTCGTACATATTCTCGTCCGCCTGCCTTAATGCCATCCGGACATTGCGGCTGTCCTTTTCGACACTGCCGCCTAACGCAAACACTACGTTTCCGTATTTCAGGCTGGCTTTCCTTAAAGCTGTTATCTTATCGTCAAGCTCTTCTTTAGTGATACCTTTGAGGATGACCGAAAATTCATCGCCTCCCGCGCGGTATATATTATTTTCATCAAAAACCTCTTTTAAAGCGCTGGCCGCATTTTTTAAAAGCAGGTCGCCGGCATTATGCCCTTCAATGTCATTAATCGCCTTAAGCCCGTTAAGGTCAGCAAAAATAACCCCGACGGAATCTATATCCTTCTCATCTTCCTGACACAGGCTGTCAACATAATTGTTCATCTCGTTACGGTTCAGGACGCCTGTCAGAAGATCCATGGAACTCAGTAAACGAAGCCTGTCCAGGAGAAGATAATTACCAAGCTCCGAGCCGACTATGAACGTAGTCACCTCAAGCGTTTCCTTTATCTTTACGGACCGTTCCTGATCAAAATTGATGACCCACATGTATCCTAAGAGCTGGTTCCTTGATTTCAACGGAAACAGAACGATATTATGGGCACCGGCCAGGGTAAGGGACTCATGCCAGACCGGGTTCCTTTCCCGTACGATCTCCATATCCTGTTCATTCTTGGCTATGAGACAGTTGCTTCCGGCTATCGTAGAGCTCCAGGACTCGGCGATATCATAAAATTCATCGTTCACATATGTCTCCATCGACAAAAGCCGCGTGTTTTCGGAAAGAGCCTCCGCCAGGACCTCGCATGAACGGTCAAAGTCGTTCATGATCATGATGCAGCAAAACTCAGCATCACACAGCTCACGTATGCCGGTTACCACATCTTTCATAGTTGCCCTGAAATCGTTCGTGCCTCTGAGTCTTATGCATGTATCCAGTACAGAGGCGGCTACATCGGAGGATATATTATTGGACAGATTTTCAGAGTCGGCCTCAAAGTTTATCTCCATGAGATAAATACAGAAACTGAGATCATCACGCTCTTCCGTTAACGGGATAAACATCATGTTGAACCATACGTCCATCCTTTCGGGATGAGCATAGGAATGAAGGCACTTTTTTTCGACAGCCGCTCTGTAACAGTAATCCTCAAAATTAAGATCCCTGGTAAGATAATCGGTATATTCGGATCCGGGAACAAATTTGTCCTTGAGCATCTTCGTTCCCGGAGCGGGATTCTCGATGGAATCTATATATGCCCTGTTTCCGGTAACAATGCGGAATTTTCCGCGTTTTCCCCCCGGAAGCTTTTCAACAGAAACCACACAGGCCATTGCGGGCATACTGTCCACAACAGTCTGAAAATCCATATTCTGTATGCCTCTGCTTTGATCATTGCCCATACTGAACCTCCGATACGCGCGACAAAACAAAACCTGTAGTATTACCCCTTATCATTGTATAATCCACAGTTTTTTTAGTCAACCAAAAAACAGAAAAGCAGGCCACTTCCTTTGCAGCCTGCCTCTGTGCATTATTCATTTAAAGCCGCTTACCGCCCTATATCTCAAAGCTTCCGGGCACACCCTTGACTACATAATATACGCGGTCTTCTTCGGGCTTAATATAGATGTCCATTCCTTCCCCGTCGGAGCCTGAAGCGCTCTTTGCTCTTTCAATGATATCAGTATAGCTGATATTCTTTCCCGCATACTGAAGCTCTATATTGACCTGAGGAACGCTCTTAACCTCTTTAACGGGCTCCGCTTCTTTCTCAGCCGGTTTATTATCCGCTTTTTTAGAAGCTGCAGCCGGCTTCTTATTCGCTTTTGAAGAGGAAGCCTTTGCCGATGCCTTCTTTTTATTGTCATCAACGTCCATCAGATATTCCTTTGAGCAGCCATAGACCTCCGCGAGCTTGTCATAGGTGCTGGGTCTTGGAGTGCTTACTCCGCGCTCAAACCTTGCATATGAATTGTAATGGATGCCCAGCTGTTCCGCTATTGCCTTTTGAGACATTTTTTTCTTGTTGCGCAATTGGATTAATTTCTCTGCTAAAGTCATTTTGTTTCTCCCTTTTTATATATTTTTATTAGTGATCTAAAAATGAATACTTATATATTGTACCATGCAATTTGGAATTCCACAAGATATAGTTACGGCCACATTTCCGGTCCATTTCCGGTGCTTATGATAATTATGATGATCCGGATGCGAAAGGACCGCATCCCAAAATCCTGTCATGTCTTCATCATATCCTCCAATGACTGGTTCATGAAAAAGTGGGATATGGTGGTTATCAGCTCCTGGGCGGGGAGGGATTTGAGGATATAGCTCACAGGCTTTAAGTGTATGGCGGTAGCTATGCTTTCCCTGTCAGCTTTCCCCGAAAGGAACATGATCGGAGTATCTCCCACCGAAGGCTCGGCCTTTATCATCTCATACGCCTGAGGACCGTTTACGATAGGCATGTCATAGTCTAGCAGGATCAGATCCACCGTATGCTTGGAAAGGATCATAAGCGCGGAAGCCGCGGAATTTGCCATATAGATCTTATAGTTATCCTTCAAAAGCTGCTGGGTCTTGCGAAGGAAGGTCGGATCATCGTCTATGATCAGTATGGCCTTTTTCCTTCTCTCCGTACAGGATTTTTCATATATTCCCTCAAGGGCTGTACCTACTTCCTTAATATTTACCGGGCGTTCGTAAAGCGCTGCAAGCTCTTCCTCGGAAATGAGCTTGGTGACCGACGAGACATCCAGATGACTGCATATGACGCATATATAAAGCTTCCTGTCAAATGATATATCCTTCAGATAAACGATAAGATCACGCATTTCTTCAAAATTGCTTATAATGACCACATAAACCCTGATATTATGGTCCACCTTCGACATCTCGGTGACCACCGGAGCAGCCTCAACTATCGTAAACCCGCGCCATTCAAGGTCATTCGCCACGCTTCTGAAAAGGAATTCATTACTGTTGCCTATAACAAGCACCTTTTTCTCGTTATTGTTATTCTCCATCCTCTTCTTCCCAATCGTCAAAGACAGCCATCATAGCCACCCAGTCCATTGCTTCGTAAGCTCTCTTTAATTCGTCAAACCTCTTCTGTTCGCTTCCTGGGAACTGATATCTGTCGAGAGCCCTTACCATGCTCCCTACCGCTTCGCTGTTGAAATCGTCCACATAGTTCTTAAGATGGGCATATATTCCCCGGAGAGCTTCCGGTTCAACCTCCCCTTCCTTTTTCTCTTCCTTAACCAAAGGCGAAAGGGATTCCGCGATCTCCCCGTACAGCGACAGCATGGTCCCGATATGCGCCCCTATAAACGGGACATCCTTTCGGTCCCCGGCTTCCTCAAGCTCCGCGGCAAGCGCCGACAGCCTCTCTGCCCCGATCAGCTTCGCCGAACTCTTTACGGAATGCACCTTCGTCGTGAAATCTTCGATCCTGCCCTGCCCAAAGGCTCCCCCTATATCTTTGATCGTATCCATCGCATATTTCTCGAAACGCGTTATGGTATCCATATAGATCTCAGGGCTTCCGCAAAGCTCGATGCCTCTTCTTATATCAAGCTCCGGATTTTTCCTTATCCAGTCAGGGATGCCCGAATAGTCGGTCTCCTCACGTACCGCATCCGTAAGCTCCACCTTATCAGCCGGAAGAAACCTTAAAAGCATGGCTTCCAGATCTTCGGGCTTTACGGGCTTCGGAAGATATTCGTCAAACCCCATATCCATATAGGAGCTCTTTGCTCCCGCAAGGACGTTTGCAGTAAGCACGATGATCGCCGTTTCCTTCGGACAAAGCCCCATGCTCTTTATATTATTGAGAGTCTCCACTCCGTCCATTTCCGGCATTCTGGCATCAAGGAATATCACATCATACTGTTTCTCCTTAAGCTTTTCAAGGCATTCACTTCCGGAAAGAGCCGTATCGACACGGATTTCCGTCTTCTTAAGGAGATTCTTTGCAACCACCAGATTCAGCTCGGTATCGTCCACGACCAAAACGTTTGCCGTAGGAGCGACAAATGACGACTCAGTGATATTCTTATATCCCGGCTCGCTCTTTATGCGGTTTTCGATATTTCCGACCGGTTCCGTCCCGAGATACATCTGGGGAATACTGACCGTAAACACCGATCCTGCTCCGTAAACACTGTTGATCTTTATCGATCCCCCCATGATATCCAGAAGATTCTGTGTGATCGAAAGCCCGAGCCCTGTCCCCTCTATGGTGTTATTGGACTTCATGTCCACGCGCTGGAACTTATCAAATATCGCTTTCTGCTGATCCTCGGGGATCCCCTTTCCGGTATCTGTTACCCTCACGATAAGCATAACCGTCTTTTCGTCAGGCATGTTGTACGAAACGTCCAAAGTAACCTTTCCCTTATCGGTATACTTCACGGCGTTGACCAGAAGGTTCATTATGCACTGCTGAACCCTGAGCCTGTCTCCGTAAAGCATCTCGGGGATCGTCTCGTCCACCTTCATCTCAAATGCCAGGCCTTTATTCTCCGCCCTCATGCGGATCATCTGATAGATATCGTGAAGCATGCTGGAGAGCTCATATTTATCTTCTATAAGTTCAAGCTTTCCCGCCTCTATCTTCGAAAAATCGAGAATGTCGCTTACGATCGAAAGAAGGTTTGAGGCTGCGGCGTTTACGTTTCTGGAATAATCCCTGATGTTGCTTTCCGAGGTCTCCCGAAATATCATTTCGTTCATGCCGAGAATGGCATTTATCGGAGTCCTTATTTCATGGGACATATTGGCAAGAAAGCTGCTCTTTGCCTGATTTGCATCCTCCGCGCGCTTCCTGGCCCTCTCAGCCTCCTCCATCTTCTCTGCCTTTGCATCAAGCCTCAGTATCACGATCCCCGTACAGGTGGCAACTAAGATGAGCAGTACGACAGCAGTGACAAACACTCCCCTGATAGCCTTCAGATCCCTCATGGCATCATCATAAGGAACATATCCCTTGAAGCTGTATCTTCCATCCGGAGACAGGGCGGAAAACAGAAAATATTTTCCAAGTCCCCGAATGTTATGATATTCTGCCAAGGCTTCGCCCTCTGAAATACTGTCGGAAATTGCTTTCAGGCTATCTCCCAGTTCTCCGGGCACCTTTCCCTGGAAAAAACTGTTGGCTGATATTATCACGCTCCCGATCTTATTGTCCACCCCCATGTAGGCGATATTCTGATATCTTTTCTCCAGAAAATATCCCAGGTCGCTGAGTCCCTCTACATTATTCCCGACATCGGTTATCTCAATAACCCCAAGCTCGGCATAGGAAGCCAGATTCCGTTCGACAGTCCCTATCATCTCGTTCTGAAGAAGGATCCTTGCAAAGATCCCCGTAACGGCCGCAACGAAATAAAGCCCCAGGATCACCCTCCAGGCCCTGCTCCCCTGTACCCTGCTTCTTTTGAACCTTTCCTTAAGCTCGTTTCCCATCTGACCCGATGCCGTCCCTTTACCGTCAGGAGGCGGCTCTTCCTGAAAACACCCTGTTTATCCTGTCTGCAAGCTTTGTATATAAAAATCTGTATATGCGGGATGAAATATACGAGAGTACAAAATTTAACGGGACAAAAACAAAAAACAGCCAGAAGAACTTATGCGCATCCGGCCCTCCGGTATACCTGAAGGCTATTGAATATATAGCAGCGTCAAAGCATCCCGTAAACATATATATCTCAAAGGACACCTCCGAAATGCCCGCAAGCAGTTTTCTGAAAGCTGTATTCTTAATGTCCGCCTTATAGAAAAGCAGGAAAAAAGCCGTCGCGCAGATAACCACGGTAACAGTGGAATATCCGCTGTCCACCGGGCCTAAAATGCTCCAGTCAAAGGCCCCTCCCTTCGCTCCGATAAAAGAAACCGTCGCGTTAACAAATACCATGAGAGCCGTTACCGCTATAAGCAGAAACCTGTCAGGTCCGGGCTCGTATTCACGGATATAGGTTCCTATATAATAATAAAGTATCGGATACATTATCTGCCAGTACGCCGGGGCAATATATCCCGTAACGGGATAAAGAGAGCATATGAACACAAGCGAGCCTATAAGAACAAGCTTATCCCTTTTGTTCCCGATCCCCTTCCAGAGGATGTTCAGAAAGGGGATAAGAAGGGTTATGGAAATATACATCCCGACATACCAGGAAAAGGTATAATTAAAAATGCCTTTTACAGAATCCTCAAAAAAGTAGATCTTCCCATAAAAATGATTGGAAACAAAAATCTTTATCACCGTTATGACCACATAAGCGGTAATGATGGGCACAAGGCTTAAGTAGTGCTCTTTGCACAGTTTTTTATTGCATTTGAAAAAGCCCGTAAGGATCATATAAAGAGGAACGCAGATGAGAAAAAACCATCTCGTGACTGTCATTGCATACATCTTTATACCCTGCATCGGCGCGGAATAATATCCACAGTTCAGGTAAAAGTGTACACCGACCACAAAAAGCGCGGCAACGCTCCTTATAAGATCCGGCCCTGCAAGCCTCTCTTTTTTTTCTGCCATTAAAACTCCTGACGTAAATCGGATTACATTTCGAAAAAACATTATTTCCTGAAAATTCCGGAGTACAGAACTGTCAGGCTTCAAATGATGTATTTATTGTCATCCCGTTTTTTATCATTTCAGTCCAAGGGCCCTGAGCTGTGCATCCATCATAGCCACCTGCTGCTGTTGATATGCAAGCAGCATTGCCTGCTGCTGCGCGGCGAGAACCTGCTGCTGCGTGGCTATGGCCTGCGCGATAGCCTGCTGCTGCTGCCAGGCATACAGCGCCATCACATGCTGCTGCTGCTGTTTTATCGCATTATTAACATTATTTGTGGCAGTCTGTGAAACAGGCCCAAGCGTAGGCGTTAATGTCGCATTCAGCATCTGCATCTGAAGCATCTCCTGATTCAGCGACTGTTCTATCGCCCCGAGCGTCGGATCAAAAAGCCCCGGAAGGCTGTACAGCCCCACAAGCCCCTGCATCGCATTCAGCTGGTTCTGAAGCTGGTGATACTGGGCTATCGAAATATCATTTGCCGCCCTTACAGGAACAGTAAACACACAGAAAAACAATCCGATAGCAAAAAATACTGAAATTATCCCTTTTTTCATATTTTATACGCACCCCTTTCTTAAAACCCACTTTAACTTATATATAATATCATAAATAATTCCCAGCTACAATCTATAAGTAAGAATTGCATTTCCGTGTAAATCAGCTATAATCAAAACAGAAGGCAGAAAAGGACCGGACTTATTTGTACTGGTCTGCTTTTCTGTCCCGAAACTGTATGAAGCAAAACTCTGCACAAGGGGGACTCCTATGAGCAAAAGACTTACGACTCAAAAACCGGTTTCAGATATGACCGATTACGAACTTGCCCTTAATTCCTGTTACGCAAAAAACCGTGAGGCAAGATACAGGGACCGGTCTATGGATGAATCTGCAAGGGACATCGCCATAAAGCTCTGGGAGGCTCATGTCGGGGATGATTCTTTCCCTTCCGACAGTATAAACGAAGGTATCGATGATTTCCTCTATGGCTGTCTCCAGTATGGGATAACCGACATTAAAGGATTGATCTCCCTTTTTTACCGAAATCTGTGGGTCACTGCCGATCTGTATGAACACCTCAGGGCTTATGAGGAGATAGGGTCCGTTGAGGATTTTAAAACCCTGAAAGGCGGCGGACAGATCGCCGCGCCTCAGGCAGCGCCTGCGCCTGCCGCAAAGCCGGCGCAGGCTTCTGTACCGGAACCGGCTCCGGCTGTGGATACCGCTCCGGCTCCCGAGCCTGTTCCTGAACCGGCTCCTGTCGCTGATACCGCGCCGGCTCCCGAGCCCGTTCCTGAACCGGCTCCTGTCGTTGATGCCGCTCCGGCTCCCGAACCCGTTCCTGAACCGGCTCCCGTTGTTGATGCCGCTCCGGCTCCCGAACCCGTTCCTGAACCAGCCCCTGTCGTTGATGCCGCGCCGGCTCCCGAGCCCGTTCCTGCACCGGCTCCTGCTGTGGATGCCGCGCCGGCTCCTGATCCCGTTCCTGAACCGGCTCCTGTCGTTGATGCCGCTCCGGCTCCCGAGCCTGTTCCTGAACCGGCTCCTGTTGTGGAGGCTGCACTGGCTCACGAGCCTGTTCCCGAACCGGCTCCTGTTGTGGATACTGCGCCGGCTCCTGAGCCCGTTCCCGAACCGGCTCCTGTCGTTGATGCCGCTCCGGCTCCCGAACCTGTTCCTGAACCGGCTCCTGTCGTTGATGCTGCGCCGGCTCCCAAACCGGAGCCGAAGCCTGAACCCAAGCCCGCTGCGCCGCAATTGTCCGGCGATCCCAACGCTAAAATGTCGGCCGACGACATTGCCGCTTTATTTGCGAGCATGGGTGCGTCAGACTCTAAACCGGAGGCGAAACCTGAACCAAAGCCTGAGCCCAAACCGGAACCAAAGCCTGCTCCGGCCCCTAAGCCGAAACCGGCTCCCAAGCCAAAGCCCGCTCCGGCTCCCGCACCACAGCCTTCCGGCGACCCCAACGCCAAAATGTCGCCTGACGAGATCGCGGCTTTGTTTGCCAGCATGGGTTCATCGGACGCAAAGCCCGAACCCAAACCTGAATCGAAGCCTGCTCCGGCCCCCAAGCCGAAACCGGCTCCCAAGCCAAAGCCTGTTCCGGCTCCTGCACCACAGCTTTCAGGCGACCCCAACGCCAAAATGTCGCCCGATGAGATCGCGGCCCTGTTTGCCAGCATGGGATCATCAGATGCAAAGCCCGAACCCAAGCCCGAGCCCAAACCGGAGCCGAAACCGGCCCCGCAGCTTTCAGGCGACCCCAACGCCAAAATGTCGCCCGATGAGATCGCGGCCCTGTTTGCCAGCATGGGTTCATAAATGTCACTCTGAGGCTGTTCGGTATATAACGGCTTCAGGTTTGTAGATCAATCCGGCCGGGCTTATCCCGCTCTGAGGATTGAACGATCCGCTGCAGGTTTATCTTGTTTATCTTATCAGAAGAATAAAAGATATTTCCTTATCATATAGTATATTTTTCATAATTATTTCAGGAGGATACGAAAATGTCACAAACAAGCAACCCTTATTCAGGAACACAGACGGAAAAAAATCTCCAGGCTGCCTTTGCCGGAGAGTCACAGGCAAGAAACAAGTATACCTACTTTGCCTCAAAGGCAAAAAAAGAAGGCTACGAGCAGATAGCTGCCCTTTTCTTAAAGACCGCGGATAACGAGAAGGAGCATGCCAAGCTCTGGTTCAAGGAATTAAACGGGATCGGAACGACCGCCGAGAATCTTGCTGCCGCCGCCGATGGAGAAAACTTCGAATGGACTGATATGTATGAAGGTTTCGCGAAAACCGCGGAAGAAGAAGGCTTTACCGAACTTGCCGCCAAATTCCGCGGCGTTGCCGAGATCGAAAAGAAGCACGAGGAGCGTTACCGCGCCCTGCTTAAGAATGTAGAAATGCAGGAAGTATTTAAAAAGAGCGAAGTCAAGGTATGGGAATGCAGAAACTGCGGCCATATCGTGGTAGGGACCGAAGCTCCTGAGGTCTGCCCCGTATGCGCTCATCCCAGAGCCTATTTTGAAGTACACGCCGAGAACTACTAACCTGCACCGATTTGCGAAGCAAATCGTGTGCTTTGGCACGAACTTTAGTTCGTGCCGATTCGGGCAGCCTGCTGACCGAATCATTTCCTTGCTGCGCCGATTTGCGAAGCAAATCGTGCGCTTTGGCACGAACTGAAGTTCGTGCCGATTCGGGCAGCCTGCTGACCGAATCATTTCCCTGCTGCGCCGATTTGCGAAGCAAATCGTGCGCTTTGGCACGAACTGAAGTTCGTGCCGATTCGGGCAGCTTGCTGACCGAATCATTTCCCTGCTGCGCCGATTTGCGAAGCAAATCGTGCGCACGCACGAACTTCAGAAAAAAACCCGCCGAAAGGTGGGTAGTCTAAGGGATTTTTTATCCCTGAAAGAATCGGCATAGTTGGAATGATATTTCTGGCTATGCCGTTTTGTTTTCAAGATGAGTCGGTAATTCACCAATGCAGTTCCATACGATTTTGATACGCTGGATTTTCTGCCCGTTTATCTTTTCGGGATGGTAAACATATACCTTCCCAATGAATTCCCTGATAATCTCTGCCGTAAGCTCCGGCACTTCCGTGTACTTTTTCACAAGTGAAAGGAAGTGATTAACATTCAGAGAATTCTTTTTATCTTCGGCTATTTCGCGTTCAAGTTCTGCGATCCTTGCCTTAAGTCTTTTCTGCTCATCTTCGTATGCTGCGGACATCTTCATGAAGCGTTCGTCTGAAATCTTGCCTTCAACATTATCCTCATAGAGCTTCTGGATGATGGTATCGAGCTTTTCCATGCGCGTTTTTGCCTGTTCGAGCTCGCGCCGGTTATCACGCTGGTTTTTATTTAGCTCAGCCTGTGATTTGTTGGCTACCATTTCCACAAATTCTGATTCGTGCTCTCTGGCATAAGATGTGATCCGCCTTATGCTGTCCAACAGAATCTTCTCAACAGCTATATTCTTTATCTGATGCGACTTACAGCCGCCTTTGATCTTCCGGTAAGTACCGCATACGAAATGGTATTTATCATATGTCCAGTCCTTACACCTGACCTGATAAAGCTTCTGTCCACAGTCGGCACAATATAGCATTCCCGAAAGCATCGGCATATCGCCCATATCAGTACGCCTGCGTCTGCCCTTGCGGATCTTCTGAACGATGTTAAAGGTCTCTTCGTCGATTATGGCTTCATGTGTATTCTCAAATATCAGCCAGTCCTCTTTGTCGTGATACATCTGTTTCTTATTCTTGTAGGACTTGCGCCATGTCTTGAAGTTGACCGTATGTCCGATGTACTCCATCTGTTCAAGGATACGGGCTACCGTAGAATCCTCCCAATGGTAAGGATCCTGCCTTATGCATCTCGTCGGGCAGCTGATCCCTTTGCTCTGAAAATAGAATACCGGAATCAGTACCTTTTCATTTTCCAAATAAGAAGCAATCTGTGTGGGACCATAGCCTTCCATGCAAAGCTTGAATATCAGTCGGACATTTTCTGCCGCTTCGGGATCCACGATCCATTCATCCGTGTTTTCGGGATTCTTGATGTATCCGTAGGGCGGATTTGTGGATAAATGCTTCCCTGATTCACCCTTTGCCTTCATTACCGCGCGGATCTTCTTGCTGGTATCCTTGGCATACCATTCATTGATGATGTTAAGGAAAGGCGTGAAGTCGCTGTCATTCTGACTGTCAGAGTCCACCCCGTTATTGATGGCTATGAACCTCACATCGGCATTCGGGAATTTGATCTCCGTATACATTCCGACTTGAAGATAATCTCTTCCGAGACGACTCATATCCTTTACAATGATGGTAGCCACATCTCCATTATCAACCTTTGCGATAAGTCGTTTCCAGTCCGGGCGTTCAAATGTGGTTCCGCTGTAGCCATCATCAACAAAGAACTCCGTGTTGGTAAATCCATTATTAGTGGCATATTTCTGCAAAATAGCTTTTTGGTTTTTTATACTGTTACTGTCGCCCTGAAGCTCATCATCCCGTGAGAGCCTGCAATACAGAGCGGTTATTTTTGAAAACTGTCTGTCTGCACTCATGCGTCCTCCTTTCCGACAGTCTTCAAGCGGTAACCTTATTATAGCGTTACCGCAGAAAACTGTAAAGCGGTTATTTTAATTCAGGATGCTTTTTTAAGCATTTCATCGAGGTTCCCCAAAATCAGCCATTTTACCTTGTCGGCGGCTGTCTCTTTGGTACTATCAGCAGTCACGGACTCTACGATGAAAAGCGTATCGCCGATATATGTACTTGTGGTGTGAATGGCTTCAAATTCCATAAGCTCCTCCTTCCGACAAGCAAACCGCACAGCCGGTTCCTTTGTACAATTTCTGATTTGTCATTGATACATGATTGCTGTGATACCCCATAAGGGGGGGGAGGTAAAATCCCTATGACCTATATAAGCTCAAGACGGCGCCCCAATATCGCACGTAAAATCGCGAAATCAAAAGTAAAATTGCCCTTCAATCCGGATAAATATATGGTCATAGAGATAAAACCCTTATAATAGTTTCTTTGAAAAACTATAAATGCACGTTTTTACTCGTTATTTATCTGTACGGCCTTTATGGCTTCCTTCCGGATCAGCTTTCCGTCAAGGAACTCATAAGCCAGATAACCGATGTGACCGGTGTTAAGGTAAAGCTCTTTCAGTGTCTGCACGGAGACAGGATCCCTGTCAATTATCCAGTAGTAGGAGAAATCTCCGAATACTACAGGCTTTGCATTTGTTTCGACATCCGGCATATATTCCGAGATAACTACCGGCTTGCCGAGGATAGTATCATTTACAGCATTCCAAAGGTAGTTGCCATCATCATCCTTAAGCTTCCTAAGGTGGAGTGCCGTAGAGTCGTTCATCAGCCATACACCATTCTTCCGATACTGTTTATCTGTGGAATAATATAGCGTGAGTATATCGTCGTAGGTGAGAGTTGAAGTGGTAAGAGCCACATCAGCTCCGCCTATAGCTGTAAGGATTCCGGTGGGTTCATCCGAACCGGTTCCGGTAATGAAGCCCTTATCCTCAGCCCGCCCAAAGTTCTTTCCCAGGCGGTCGATAAGATAATCCTCAATAGAGAAACTTGCGTCATGGACAAAGTCGCTGCTGAGCTTGACAATGACTGCCAGCTTATGACGATCTACGCTAAAATCTCTGGAATCCTGATTTCCGTCTGAACCGGGTATCTCTTCTCCGGGTGCCGTAAAAGCCGCTATATCATCACAGTCCTTTGCAAGAATATGATTGTTGCCGGAATACGCCGTGATATGTGTGGCGATCTGACGGAATACGGATTCCTTTGCGATTGCTTTTGAAAGCTTGGTTTCGGCAGTAGCAGGTAGCATGTATCCGCCGGTTATGTTGGATACTGCCTTGGAAATCACCTTGTTATCAATCGTCTTGTTCCTCATTTCAGCCCAAAACTGATTGTCATACTCAGGCTGAGCGGTAATGTCGTTAAATCTTTTCATCATGATCGGATCCTCCCTTATCTTGTTTTATTGCAGCAGGGGCAGGCATAAAGCCCCAGTTTGTTGAATGAAAGCTGTCGTCCTATCTGCTTCAGCCGGTTCCCGCACTTAGGGCAGTAAATCTCATAGGAGAGCGCCATTTCCTGAGTGTGGTCGTCAACGGCATTGAGTCTGAAATACCTCACCGTACGCCCTTTTTCATTGCGGGCAAATTCATCTTGAAGATACAGTCTGTGCAGGCTTCTGGCACATTCTTCCGTGTAGTAGCCCTGACCGGTGTTATAAAGGTTTTCGTTGCGGCTTTTGTTGTTTTTGATCAGTGGATAAATCATCTCGAATCCTCCTTCTCCTGTTTGCAGCCGTTACATCTGTAAAGGCTTAGATTGTAAGTATCTGTATTGGCGGAAATCTGCTTCATAGTCTTTCCGCACCTCGGGCAGCGTATTTGAAGCTTGTCCGTGGATTTTTGTGTCATGGGGTTGTAGGAATGAAGCCTGAAGTATTCCGGTATGATTTCAGAGAGGTACATTGACTGGTTTCCTGAAATCACTTTTGGATCAGTTACCGCAAACATCGGAACCAACATTGTTTCTTTCGAGTCTACCGATGTAAGCGGATAATATCTGGTGTCAGTCATGTCCATGATCACACCGCCTTTCGTCCTTCACTGTTTTAACGATGATACAGTCCGGCTGCCTGTCTCCGTGCCAGAGGTAGATCGTGGCCTTTCGTAATTTGCTTGTAGTGTACATTCCGCTGATCTCGACATTAAATCCATTGCCGAAATCCCTGTAAACAACAGGCTCCAGGTCAATAACAGTTACTCTGTAGTCCTTCCCGAGCTTTTTAGCCAGTGCCCGGATACTGGAATCTCTGCTTCCCATAAATCTGTTTCCTCCTTTTCTGCTTTATGGTGGTTGCATATTGTTAAAAGTGGTTGTGCCGTGGTCGTATTCGTGGGCGATATAGAGATCACAAATCCCTTGTTTTATCTATGGTTCAGGGCTTTCGGTGGTCGTTGTGGCGATTATTCTCATTCCTTAATCACAATCTTTTATCAAACCGTGTATCTATGTATCTGATACATACTTTGAATAAAACTGCCTTAGAAGTTTGAACATCGACCACTACGACCACTTAATCCCCCGAAGCCTTGGCTATCAAGAAAATGACATGTGGTCATGAGCAGATTTATGACCACTACATCGACCACGAACATAGGCGAACGACCACTTTTTATGCGAGAAACTCATCTGCGGCATAACCGTATGCATTCTGGTAATTCTGCTTTGTCTCAGTTGTCAACGTATAATCTCTGAAATAGGTGCCGTCATTTCTCTTAACTGTCATTTCAGCAAAGGATGTAGACAGGTGTTCTGCCAGCTTCTCCCGGAATTCCTTATAGGATTTGGCGTAGCCGTTATTGTTATCGCGGCACCATTCCTTATAAACTTTGTAGGTCTTGCCGGTAGTGCATGAATCCGTGATCTTTCCGTTTTCGCGCAGGCACAGACATTCCTCAAAGAAGCAGATGACTGTATTATTCTCACGCTGATAATTATCTCTTGCGCTTGATACGCTATCAGGCTCCGAGAAGCTGTAGCCGTTTGCTATAACTGTCTGCAATGCCTTAACAGCCTTATAAACAATGCCGTCACGCTCCGTATACATCTTGTCGAGAAGCTGCTTGTCCTGTTTTGCTTTCGGAATGACGTTCTTACACTCAACGACCATGATCCTGTCGTATACCCATTTGCCGGAATCTCCGCCGAACTTCGGAAGTCGGTTCATACAGAACCAAAGAAGTCCGTTATATGTGTACTCAAATCCTTGCTGGCCTTTGAATTCAGCGTAAATGCTGTCACCGCCGGTCATCTTCTTAAAGGTCTTAAGTTCATCTACAGAGAGGAAACTCATATCGGAGTTTCCGGCGAGCCGTGTGCCATATACAGCACCGGTTCCGAAGCGGGCTTCAATCTCTTTAAGATCAATGCCGATGAAGTTTCCTTTTCCGAGAAGCATTTCCACAAGGCTTTTTAACTGGGATTTGCCGGTATCGCCGTCTCCTACAAGGAAAAGAGCCTTTTTCATCCGCCAGCCCTTGATATTGGAAAGGCAGGCACCGATGAATTCCATGAGAAGCTGTTGTACAGCTTTATCGCCGTCTGTCAGAGTATCCATATAGGAATCGAATACCGGAGTGGGTGTTTCGGAGCCCTTCCAGACACAGGGAATCTGAATCGTAGAATAGATATCCGCCGTATGAGGAAACTCTGTGATTTCTGATCCGGTTACCTTCAGTAGCGTATTCTCAAAATTGATGATGGTTTCATCGGAATTGAGGTCATCCTGGCTGATATAATTCAGATCCGTGCTGATGTGCTGCAAGGTTTCCGATACTTTTCTCATGGAGACAAGTTCTTCATCATAATCAGCTATAAACTGCTTAATCCGTCCCATCATCATGTTGTCGGCGTAAAAACGGTAACAGCCGTCTTCGTAAATGTACTTATGCAGTGCCTGCTTGCCGTTATCGCGGACAAGTATGTATTGCATATGTTCCCGGCAGTATTTCGCCAGAAGCGGGACTATTACATGAGCCTGCCCGTTATCATCAAACCGGATAAAAGGCGGATGCTCCATTACGGTACGGTGAAAGTTGCCTTTGCAGCTTTCGATTGCAAAACTTATGGTATTATTGCGGTAGTCATCTCTTTCCCATTTAGGGCGGTATAGAGCTGATTCACGGAACAATCTGTCAATCACTTCAGGATCCGGGCCTGTACGGAATGCGATCATGGAGCAAAGCCCTGCATCCGCTTCAGATTGTGATCCATAGCCACAGCTCTGCCAGTCGCCATGATCATATAGCTTCGAGAATTTTTCGCCGTTTTTCTGCTTCTTTAGGTTGCAGATGATATCGAAATCCTCTCTGTTGCCGTCGCGGCTTTCACTGTAGTTGGTCTTAGGCTTCCTTCGCATATCCTTATCAAGCGTAGTAAGGCAGGCTGTTGTACCGTCTGTAAGCTCTTTATCATTAAGGGCATTACCGGTAAAGGTTGCATACCGGTTAGTGGCATGTCCGAAATATAACTCAATGTGGTTATTCGGATTCTTCTGGTAAAACTCTCTGGCTACAGTGATTCTGTCCTTGCCGTCATCTCTGATGAAAGGGAGCCTGTCATTGTCGCATATCCCTAAGATATGAATTCCGTTACCGCTGGGAGAGGTTTCCGCATAGGTATCATGTCTTTCGAGAAGGAGCTGCACTAAGCTGTCATCAAGCGGTCTGCCGTCAATATCAAGGAAGTACATATTGTCCGGAACCTTAAATCCGATGCCGGCAGCTGTAAGCTTTTCCTTTGAGCGGATAGCGGTATCGTAATCAGCCCATGTATTTCGGAATTTATCCGAAGTACCGGTTATGCCGCCACTTACTGACATAGGAACCTTGGTTTTCTTACCGTTCTTCCCCGGAGCATAGTTCCAAAGGAACCATATATTCTGTGCTTTAAGCTCATCTAAGGTCATTTCCCGTTTCACCTCCTCCCTTTAGATTTCTGTCTTGCTTCATTCTTTGATCGAGTTCCTGATCAGCCATTCCCTGAAGGCCTCCACCGGGATCAGGATCCTTGCGCCGACTTTGATAGTCGGGAATCCGGGATCCTTCACAAGCTCATAAGCTTTCGGAAGGGATATGCCAATCTGTGCGGATAATTCCTGCACGCTCATGGTTGTTTTTTCCATCGCTATACCTCCAATTGCGTTGTACGTATTTGTACAAGTTTTTATTGATTTCAACGCCATTTTAGAATATAATGTTACCGATGTCTAAAAACTGACGGTAACCCTAACGGTAACGCATAAGACGATATATTGAGGTGTAGTAATGCCACTTAACTGGAATGGTGAACATATTCCATCCAAAGCAGATAAAACAACGAAAATACTGGGATTAAAAGAAATTGGCGGAGTCGGTCAGCTTGTGTATCATCCGTTCAGATTTAAGGACTATACTTATTCTTTCAATGGAAAGGATCAGCTGGTATATCCGGTTTGCAAGCCAGGAAAGGAACCGGAATTCCCAGCATCCGAGGGATTGACTGGAAAGGAACTGCTTACAAGTCTTTGTAACCTTGCTAAAGTTATTGACAGTTACGATAACACGACGCCGAAGGAGCAATTGATCATACGGTGGTGCCTGGATAATATGCATCCGTACCGTGTGGATTTCATATACTCGGAGCTGATACAAGACTTCGATATTAACTCCGTCGAAGCTGATATCGTGGAGAGGGACGGATTATTTGAGATCGACCGTTTCATGAAGGATCTCGGAGACCTTTATAATGCTGTCCGCTTTTATGTGGCGCTTGAGGGACTGATCTATTCCGATGATGAGATTGCTTATAATCTTTATGAAGAAGGCCGCTATTTTGAAAACCACAGTTATTTTGAAGAATACAAGCGGGTAAATCCGGACATCCCGGATGAAGTATTAAAGAAAATAGAGGTTTCCACGGATGATATTGTAGAAAGAATGCAGCTTGCAAATGACTATGCAGATAAACATCCCGCGCAGCAGCCGCCCGAGGGTGAATTTGATTTTAACCATAATCCGTATGACGATTACGATGAGCTTCGCGCTAAGCTTGTGGAATTCATACCGAATTTTAATATGAGACTTAAGTTCAATGCGGCTTCTGGAAGATTTGATTTTTCGGCAGATATAGACTCTGTGTTTGATATCGCATGGTATACCCTTGCACGGATGATCTCAGAGGATCCGGCTCTTGAAAACAGGCAACGTGAGGAAGCAAGAACGGAAGGGATCATGATCTGCTGCAGAAACTGTGGGAAGTTTCTGATCAGGCGAAGTAATAGACAGGAATTCTGTGATTCTGAAGAATGCCAGAAAGCAAGAAATGCAAGAAAACAGATGGCTTACAGGAAACGGAAAGCTGGGAATGCTTCAGAAAAAAAGCGAAAACAGCGAAAAACAAAGGAGTAACAAAAAGTGTCACCGGTGGTGACACAATTCAAAACGAGGACTAAGCGGATGAACGAAATTGATAAAGGCTTTGAGCAGGTTGCATCAATCATAGAAAATGCTCGTGAAAACGCATATCGAAAAGTAAATGAAGAGCTGATACTTATGTATCAGAATGTAGGTCGTTTTCTTTCGGAGCAATCGAAGGAAGCTTCCTATGGTGACGGATATATTGATTCTCTCGCTTCCTTTATTCAGGACCAGTTTCCCGGAATCAAAGGATTCAACCGCCGAGGGCTGTACAGAATGAAGCAGTTTTTTGAGCTTTACGATGGAAATGAAAAAGTGTCACCACTGGTGACACAATTGAGCTGGACAAATCATCTCCTGATCATGTCCGGCTGTAAATCTGATGAAGAACGTGAATTCTATATGCGTCTGGCAATAAAGGAGCGTTACAGCAAGCGCGAACTGGAGCGTCAGATGGACAGCGGATATTATGAACGGTATATGCTTTCCAAAGAAAAGCTACTTCCAGAAAAGATTAAATCTGAGCTGAATCCGTTCCTGGATTCCTATGTGATAGAGTTTCTTGATCTGCCACCGAAATTTAAGGAAAAGCATCTGAAGAAGGGACTTATCGAGGGGATGAAGAAATTCATGCTGGAGCTTGGCAAGGATTTCACATATGTCGACGAAGAATATACCATAATGGTCGGCGGAGAGGATTATCATGTGGATCTTCTGTTCTATCACAGGACACTGCGATGCCTTGTGGCGATGGAACTGAAGACCGGAAAGTTCAAGCCGGAATACATATCCAAGATGGATTTTTACCTTGAAGGACTTGACCGTCAAGTAAAGAAGCCGGATGAAAACCCGAGTGTCGGACTGATCTTATGTGCTTCAAGGAATGATGAAGTCGTAGAATATGCCATGAGTAGAACGATGTCTCCTATGATGGTGTCGCAATACCAGCTGCAACTGCCGGATAAAGAGGTGTTAAGGAAGAAGCTTCAGGAATTGGGGAGTATTCCAGGGATTGAATGATTGCTATAGCAGTTCATTTTATACATGATGGACAGATTTGTCCGTTTTGCGTATCATGGGCCTGATATAATGATTTTTGCAACAATTGATCGATCATATTGATCGCAGCAAGGAGGAGGCAACGATGAAATTAAGCAAAGAAAGCACATTTGAGAAATTTAAGGAATTGCTTGATGAAGACAATGATTTATTAATCAAACAGATTGAATATTTAGATGGAAAACAATTTGATAAAGTAGAAATAAATGGATACAGAAAACGAAATTTCCAGTTTTTTATGGCGCTGATATTAGGCGGAACAAGCAGCAATTCTAAATTCCTGGAGAAAGTAGGTTTTGATAATACAACTTGGAGTGCTCAGGCAGCTCAGTTTGTTACGCTAGATTCTAAAGATGGACGCAACATGGGTGTTTACAATGATAAACTCAAAAAAATCGAACCAAGTACCACTACTATGAATGCACTTTTTACAGGGGAATGGTATGATCTCAAGGATAAAACTGGCAATTTTATTTTCCATGATTCTAATGGCAAAAGTATATTTGCAGATACGAAAGAATTAACAGGTGAAAAAAGAGCAAAAGAAAAGATGAAGCAAATTGCGGATTTTTTGATCTATGGAACACAAATAACACCACAGGGAGGTTTTACTTATATGACAGATCCGTGCACATTATTAAAGACAAATAAACAGCTTATTATGAACGGAGCACCCGGTACAGGGAAAACTTATTCTGCTAGAAATGAAATTGCAGATAAACTATTGGACATAACAGGGAAAAATGACCGGGAAAAAGCATGTGAGAAGAAAATCCGGATGGATATGGTACAATTCCATCCTTCGTACGATTATACCGATTTTATCGAAGGTATCAGGCCTGTAATGTCATCTTCCGACTCGACAAGCAGTGGAAACATCGGATACACATTAAAGAACGGAACCTTTAAGCGCTTCTGTAGAAGGGCAGGCGCGATTGAGCGCATTATCGCTGCAGGGAAAACTTTGGGTGATGATTCTATAAAAGATTTTTTGTGTGGAGAAGATGGGGAGATAGTTGGTTATTGGATAGATTGGTTTAAAAACAACAGAGACAAAGTATCTGCTCTCGTTAACGAACAAAATAATGAAGCTTCCGAAGAAACGAACAAATCAAAAGGCGACGATGTTGCATCAATCCTTCCACCCTTTTTATTTATTATTGATGAGATAAATCGAGCTGAGATCTCAAAGGTTTTAGGAGAAACCATGTATTGCCTTGACGCTGATTACAGGGGAGCAAAGGGCAAGATAGCAACGCAATATTCTTCCCTGGCTACTGATGAAAGCTTCTTTGTGGATAAAACAAACGATAAGTTTTTCATTCCTTCAAACGTGTATATCATAGGAACAATGAACGACATAGATCGCAGTGTTGAGGTTTTTGACTTTGCTCTGAGAAGACGCTTTGCATGGGCTGAAATCAAGGCTGAGGATGTTATGGATAAGGTATTGAAGGCAATGCATATTGATAAGGATTTACAGAATGATTATCAAAATTATCTTGATAGAATTTCAGGTGTAAATAAAGCTATAAAAGAAAAACTAAAACTAAACCGTCACTATCATCTCGGACCATCCTATTTTGCAAAGATAAGCTTGTACTTGTCGAACAATAACTATCAAGAGGCAAGAAAAGAGGTTTGGAATAATCACATATCTCAAATTCTTTTTGAATATGTCAAAGGCAAACGAACTGAAAGTGAGATAGATGACATAGAAAAAGAGTTTGTAGAATAATCGGGTGATAAAGATGGAGGGAAAAAATTCAATTTCTATCCGTCTCAGGGATAATCAGAGTTTTGGCAATTCATACTCTTTTGCGCTGGAAACGGATTATAAGAATAAAACTATTTCCGAAGAATCGTGGGATTCCATGAAAGAAATCTGCAACATCAATACCTTGCTTAAAGACCGTAAAATACTCACTATTCCGGATAAAAACAGTTATGAGAATGACGCCATTTTTGACAGAATAAATGATAGATTATACACTTATAATTGGGTAGGTGTTATCTCAAACATAACAGGTGATGGAAATTCCTGCAGAGTTGAGATTTGTTCGAGATTTGATAAAGGAGATAAGCAGTTCTTCCTTCTTTACCTTTTGTGTAATGTGTGCGGAATAAATGTATTTGATCTTGACATTAATAGTGCATCAGAGAGTGATTATACCGTTATTCTGATACTCCTCTTTCTGATGAAGATTTCGGATGCGTATGGCGAAGGATTTTATAAAGAGTATGTTCGAAACAGGTATAATGATTTTGCATTTAAGGGAGCATTTGATGTCAACAGACATATACTTTTGAATAACCCTTTTGTCGGGAGAACGGCGTATTCTGTAAGGGAGTATTCATATGACAATGACATTCTATGTCTGATCAGACAGACGATGGATTATATCATGGATTATTATCCGGAAATATGGAATGGATATGTTTGCCAATCTGCTGCAATTCTGGAAATGATTGATCTGATAGAGACGGCTACTCCTTCTTATAGAATGAATGTAAACTATTCGGAACGGATAAGATGCCAAAAAGAAATTACCAATCCGCTATATTATGCCTATGAAGATGCCAGAAAAATGGCATTGATGATATTACGAGAGTCTGGTCAGAATATCTTTGATAATAAAGTTGACGAATCCGTTGGTGTTTTAATTGATATTTCATGGCTTTGGGAAGAGTTTATCGCTGTTAAGTTGTTAAAAAATAAAGGATTTATTCATTTACAGACAGATGGTAAAAAAGGCAGTCTGAAATGGGCAAAAGATGAAAACTGGTATCCGGATTTCATTGAAGATAAAGAGGGGGAAAGACGAAAGGTCTTTGATGCCAAATATAAATTCTGGAAATGGAATAAGGATGAGGATGTTCACCAATTATTATCGTATCTTTTTTTGTCCGGAGGGGAATTATGCGGCATTATCTATCCATCTGATATAGATACGTATGATGAGGATATGAACAATTTTGAATTTAAAGAATTGTATGCATATAGTAGTTTTTATCCAGATGTTAAAGCAAAAATGTATAGAATGCCGTTTTTTGTTCCAAAGAGCGCGGAAATAAGTTTTCAAAAATACTGCGATAGGATGAACGAATCCATTAGCAAATGGTCTGAAGCATTTCGTAAGAGTGTAAAATAAAGATAATAACAGCCGATGGGGTAACGATTTGCTACTCCATCGGCTTCGCTTTTAAGCATTGGCTGTTTTTTGTCGGTACGGATGATTATCTTTCCATGATCATATTCCACACGGATCTGATCTTCAACAGAGAAACCTATGGCTTCAAGCGAAATGTGGATATAAGAGCCACTCCGGCTCAATAACCTATATCAAATGTCATTTCCGCTCGAAGGCTGTCTTTTTAATGCCTTGAAATCAATGTTTCTCAAAAATCCCTATGACGCCCCGCCAAACGGCGGGTTTTTACTGACTGCAAGCGCCTGTTAAATACTGTACAGTTCATTAAAACATGAACTTTTCTTTTCATACAGGAAACGCTCGTCAAGCTCGACCCCGAAGTCCTTCGCAAGGCGCCTGAAATCATCCGGAGTGATTGTATTTACTTTCCTATCGGTAACCTGCATTATCTTAAGAAGGATCTCCGCCGATTTTTCGATGGTATGCATAAGGCCGAAGGTTCCGTCAAAGGTGTCCCCCGAACAGAATATCCCATGGTGGGCCCAGATCACGGCATTATATTTCTCCATGAGCCTGCTGGTTTCGAGACCTATATCCCTTCCGCCGGGAACCATCCAGGGTACTACCCCTATCCCTTCCGGAAATACCACCGGGCACTCAGTCATGGATTCCCAAAGCTCTCTTGTAAAAATCTCATCCTTAAGAGGAAGCAGGAAAGACAAGGCTATGATATTCGTACAATGAGCATGGTATATTATCCTGTGCTTATTATCGGAAACCCTCTTTTTGATCTCGTGGTTCAAAAGATGGGTGGGGAGCTCGCTGGTAGGGTTTCCTCCCTCAACAAGGCCCCATCGTATACGGTATCTCTCCCCTTTCTCGTCAAGCTCTATTATGGACAGTGTTTCCTCCGGATCTACCGGAATATTTCTGAAATATTTCCCGCTTCCGGTCACAAGGAAAAACTCTCCCGAAAGCCCCGGGACCGATGCTTTTATATCCGTCCATTCTCCGTGCCTGAAAAGGCGGTCCTCGATAGATTCCACTTCATGAGGCGTCATGCGGTAAGAAAGATTCCCCCCGTTCCTTTCATGCCAGCCCTGCTCATAGCCTTCCTGGGCCATATTGATAAAGCCCTTCACAAACTTACTGTCAAGAATTTTCACTTTTTCCTCCGGGGTCAGGCATGAGCCGGATTAACCGGCTCTTAAATCTGGCCCTCTGATCAAATTCGGAATATTTTCCGCCTGTGCGGCTGCCGTGTATGATAATATCTGCATGCTGCCTGCAGCAAGGCAGATATTATCATACACGAGCAACCCACCTCTAAATGAGCAAAACGATTTGCGAAGCAAATCTTTAAGCACGCGAAGCGGGCGGTTTTGCGAATGTATGTGGTGGGTTGGATTGCAAAAGCAATCCAACCGCACAGGTGGAATATTTTCTTTTATATGCTTCCTGTTATATATTCCGTGGTTACTATTACTATTTTCTTATTTTAAAACAGCTGCAGTCCGAAACAGGCTCCTGCTGTGCTGATCCGGGCAGCCTGCTGACCGAATCATTTCCGTATTTCACAGGAGCCCGCCTGAAAGTCAATTCTATCTTTTACTCAAAACATCCTTCTCATATTTCTCTACTTCATCGTACCATGCCATACCGACAGGCTTTCCGCAGAGCTCGCAATAATGATCCCAGATATCCCCGAACGGATAGGTCTTAAGCTCCTCCTGGCACATCATGACCTTCGTCCAGTTACCCGCATCCTGAAGCTTCTTAAGCTCCTCATGGGGAGTTAACAGGGCATAGAGCATAGCCTTCTGAACGCTTCTAAGTCCGACCGTCCAGGCGCTTATACGGTTAATGCTGGCATCAAAGAAATCCGTTGCCAGATATACCCTGTCCATAGCGTCATTCCTTACGATCTCCTTCGCGATCTCCTTCGTTTCGTCATCAAAGATAACTACGTGATCGGAATCCCATCTGACAGGCCTGGTCACATGAAGGGCGATCTCCGGGAAGAACAAAAGAAGGGAAGAGATCTTGTCAGACACCACCTCTGTCGGATGATAATGGCCATTATCCATAAGCGGAAGAATGTTCTTATAAGCGGCATAATTCAGGGTAAACTCTGAACTTCCCGCCGTATAGCTCTCCATTCCGATACCAAACACCTTGGACTCGACCGTTACCTTTACCTTGTTCTTGTCATATCCGATGTCAAGTATCTGGTCAAGCGAATCCTTATAGCGTGCCCTGGCACCCAGACGATCCGCAGGGATATCCTTATATCCGTCGGGGATCCAGATGTTCATAAGCACCGGAACCTTAAGCTCATCATAAAAATACTCGCTTATACGGATACAGGCCTGACAATGGCGGATCCAGAAATCCCTAACTTCCTTATCCGGATGGGCAAGGGTCATATTGTCCTTAACCATTTTATGAGAAAAACATGTAGGATTGAAATCAATCGACATATTCCTTGACTTTGCATACTCTACCCATCTTGTGAAATGCCTGGGCTCAATCTTGTCCCTGTCAACCCACTCGCCCTTTTCAAAAACAGCGTAGCAGGCATGCAGGTTAAGCTTAAGCTTGCCGGGCACAAGTGATATAACCTTATCAATATCAGCCATGAGCTCTTCCGGGGTAGTTGCCTTTCCGGGATAATTGCCCGTAGTCTGAATCCCGCCTGTCAGAGGCCCGTCCTGGTCGAAACCGACCACGTCATCCCCCTGCCAGCAATGCATGGATACAGGGAAGCTCTGAAGCTTCTTTAAAGCTCCCTCTACGTCTATTCCCAATGCTTCATACTGCTTTTTTGCGCTTTCATATCTTTCACCCATCGTTTTTCTCCTTTCTGCGCCGATCTGCTCACAGATCGTGCGCTTAAGCACAAACTGAAGTTTGTGCCGATCCGGGCAGCTTTCTGACCGGATAATTTCCTTTATATTTTTATTTTCACTTCAGATTTCCGGTCAGCATGGTTTACATAACTTGGAAACCCATGGATTTCCCGGTCTTCTTTCAGTATAAATATGCGTACCCTCTTTATTAAGGGGAAATTCTTCATAATCCGGGGAAAATATTGCTCCTTTACGTAAAGAACTCCTGCCGCCTTAATATCCTGAACATATTCTCAGGGGCGTAAGGTTCTGTACGTCATCAATATTCCTTTATATCAAAGGACGACGCAACGATCTCTCTGGCACTCTTCAGATCCTTTATCTCTCCTTCTGCAATAAACTGGGCGATCATGTTTCCTATGGCAGTAGCCTCGGTAGGTCCTGCAGTCAGTTTCTTTCCGCAGGCCTTTGCGGTAAGCTTGTTTAAATAATCCGCATTGGCTCCTCCGCCTATAATGCAGATATTGTCATAGGTCTTACCGGTATTCCTTTCAATCTCCTCTACCGTCCTGCTGTAGCTTTCTGCAAGGCTTTGATAAATAACAGCGCTAAGCTGGCCTATCGTCTCCGGAACCTGCTGCGAGGTCTTTCTGCAGTAGTCGCGGATGGCTTCCCCCATATTTAACGGCGCAAAGAAAGAGGCATCGTTCACGTCAACCCTTGACGGGAAGTCTTTCTCCTCCTCCGCCATTTCGCAAAGCTGGGCAAAGCTGTAGGCATCTTTTGCTTCATGGCGCACCGACTGTATCATCCACAGACCCATGATATTCTTCAGATAGCGGAACCTGTAATCATATCCTCCCTCGTTTGTGAAGTTTCCTTCGTGGCTCTCCTCGCTCCTTAACGCATCGGAAAGCTCGACCCCCATAAGGGACCAGGTTCCTGAACTGATGTAAATAGAGCCTTCGTTTCCGGGCATCGCCATGACCGCAGAGGCTGTATCGTGGCTCCCGCACATATATACTCTGGTCTGGAAACCCACTTCATCAGCTATCTCAGGAAGCAGCTCCCCTAGGAAGGTTCCTGGCATCTGAAGGGGCAGGAAGATGTCCTCCGGAAACTTAAGCATTTTCATAAGCTCCCTGTCCCACTGCTTTGTCTCTGGATCCACAAGCTGCGTTGAGGAACCGTTCGTATATTCGGATTTCTTCACCCCTGTCAGCCTGAACTGAAAATAATCAGGCAGCATCAGGAAGGTCTTTGCCTGCTTAAGGATCTCCGGACGCTTCTCCCTGTCAGCCGTCAGCTGATATATAGTATTGAATATCTGCTTCTGGATCCCGGTCCTCTTATAAAGCTCCGGCTCGGAAATAGTCTCATATACGACCTCATCCATCCTCGCGGTGCGGCCGTCCCTGTAGCCGTAAGTATCCCCGACTACTTCATTGTTATCATCAAGGAGCACATAGTCAACCGCCCAGGTATCCACCGACATAGACACCGGCACAAACCCCGCTCTCTTACAGGCTGTCATCCCGTTTTTGATCTCCTTAAACAGCCTCTCCACATTCCACAGCTTCTTATTAAAGCTCTGCTCCATACTGTTTTCAAAACGATACACTTCCTTCAGTCTGAGCTTCCCGTCCTCCATATATCCGATAATATGGCGTCCGCTTGAAGCGCCTATGTCTACCGCAAGATAACAATTGTTCATACGCTGCCCCCTTCACACGATTTATAAGTATTCTATCCAACATGTTTCCCTCATGGGGAAAATACCGCATAATTAACGTTTCCTCCCTTACAGCAGGGCGCTGTGCCCGGCACCGCATAGAAACACCTGCATTTTCCCGTATCAGATTGAATAGATACAATTATTCTATCATTTATGCTATAATATATCAATCAGACTAATTTTTTCAGGAGGCATAGCTATGGCAAGAAAGGTTGTTTTGGCCGGCGCGGTGAGAACGGCCATCGGCACGATGGGAGGCTCCTTAAGCAACACTCCCGTTTCCGAGCTTGGAACTATTGTGATTAAAGAGGCTCTCAGGCGTTCAGGCGTTAAAGCCGAAGATGTGGACGAGGTATATATGGGCTGTGTTATCCAGGCAGCGCAGGGACAGAACGTTGCAAGACAGGCAGCCGTAAACGCGGGGATCCCCGTAGAGGTTCCGGCCACAACGATAAATGTTTTATGCGGCTCCGGACTGCACTGTGTAAACCTGGCGGCAAAGCTCATTTCCATGGGCGATGCGGATATCATAGTCGCCGGTGGAATGGAGAGTATGTCGCGGGCGCCTTTCGCTTTGGAAAAAGCCCGTTTCGGATACAGGATGGGGAATTCGACCCTTGTGGATACGCTCATAATAGATGCGCTCCAGGATGCCTTCGGCGGCTACCACATGGGAATGACCGCTGAAAACATCTGCGAGGACTGGGGACTTACAAGGGAAGAGCTTGACCGTTTTGCCGCCATTTCCCAGCAGAAAGCTGAAAAGGCCATAAAAGACGGGAAATTTAAAGAAGAGATCATTCCTGTCGAAGTGAAGCAGAAGAAACAGACCATACTTTTTGATACTGACGAAGGTCCGAGGGCAGGTGTTACAGAAGAAAGCATCTCAAAGCTTCGTCCGGCGTTCAAGGAAGGCGGAATGGTGACAGCCGCGAACTCCTCCGGGATAAACGACGGAGCGGCAGCCATCATAGTAATGAGCGAAGAAAAGGCAAAAGAGCTCGGGGTAAAGCCGATGGCCACCTGGATCGCAGGCGAGCTTGCAGGCGTTGAGCCGAGGATCATGGGCATCGGCCCTGTCGCCGCCACTAAAAAGGTTCTCAAAAAGACCGGAATGTCTGTCGGAGATTTCGATCTTATCGAGGCAAACGAAGCCTTTGCCGCCCAGTCGGTAGCCGTACAGAAGGAACTTGGCTTTAACCCTGATATCTTAAATGTTAACGGCGGAGCCATAGCCCTGGGACATCCCGTAGGCTGTTCAGGCGCGAGGATCCTCGTGACCCTCCTTTACGAAATGCAGAGACGGGATGCAAAGACAGGCCTTGCTACGCTCTGCGTAGGAGGCGGAATGGGCTGCGCCGCGATAGTTAAGAGAGATTAGGAAAATCTTTCCACAGATATGATTTTGCTTCCGACATTTCAAGGGATCATCGCGGTCGGACTAAACACAAAATAAATATATTAAACGCAATATGAAATTGTGTTTACTATGTTTATCCTCAACTAAGCCAGAACTGTATGCATCGCCCAGGGCGCGGCAATGCCGCCGTTTCGTCCGGGCGATGCATCTGAGCAGTAAAAGAGTATTTCCGTAAATGAGCAGATCACTGAATGAACAAAAAATACGTGACATCTTCGAACGATTCGCGAACAACAAGTACTATGTCCTGACAACACTTGTAGGCTCGACCCACGTAATCTTCTGTCTGATATTTTTTTACCTGAAGGTCTGGCCCATGGCTGTTTTCAATATATTCAGCCCGGTCCTGTATTTCTATGTACGGGATCTTGCCAAAAAGAATAAAGCTTACGTTATTTTTATCTACTCATATGCCGAGATCGTACTTCACGGGATTTTAGCCACTTATTTCGTCGGCTGGGATACGGGCTTTGCGCAGTTTATCATTGCCGTTATCCCTTTCTGCTTTTTTGCGGCCTATGACCTGACAAGAGGCCGTATGCGCTTCCTTGTTCCGTCATTTTTAGGGGGCATAGCTTCAGTGATCTATGTTGTCTGCAGGATGGTAACCTACAGATCCTACCCCTACTATGAGCTGTCGCAGGAGATCACCGGACTGCTGTTTGTCTTCAATTCCATATGTGTATTTACCTTTATGTTCTGCTTCCTGCTGCTTTTCACTTATACTCTTAACGGATTTGAGACCAAACTGAAAAAACAGAATGCAATACTCGACTACAGAGCTTCAACCGATCCGCTTACGAGCCTCTTAAATCGGAGGAGCATGCGCAAGCATCTTGATGCGGCTTTTAACTCGGGAGAAAAGTTTTCCGTAGCGATGTGCGATATAGATGATTTCAAGAATATCAACGACTCTTTCGGACATGAGGCGGGAGATCTTGTGCTTAAAGAGTTAACAGGCATAATAACCGATACCATACCTGCAGGCAATCCCATCTGCAGATGGGGCGGGGAGGAGATCCTGATCCTTTTTAATAACTGCGGCAAAGAGGAAGCTGCGGATATCTGCGAGGAAGTAAGGCAAAGAGTCGCCGACAGGATAATACCCTTTTATCAAAAAACACTTCATGTAACGCTTACCATAGGCGTTTCCGAGCATCAAAACGCACATTCCATAGAAGAGACCATCTTCGATGCGGATAACAAGCTGTATCATGGGAAGAAAAACGGCAAGGATCAGGTGGTTTCCGTTATTCAGCATATCTGAAAATAATGCGTTTCCCTTATTTCCGCATTGTCTTTCTGCATTCCTGTATCAACATATTTTGACCATAATCATAATTACCGGTTGACCGGAAATAAAAACTCTGATATAGTAACTTTAGCGCTTCAAAGCTTTGACACTTTAAAGTGCTAAACTAAATAATAAAAACCGGGAGATATCATCATGTTTATCAAAGTTTTTCTGTTAATCCTTTTCTTTGCCGTAATGATAGGAGTCGGCCTGTATTCAAGGCGCTCCACGACCAATGTAAATGACTTTGTGTTAGGCGGAAGAAAGGTCGGCCCGTGGCTTACCGCTTTCGCCTACGGAACCTCCTACTTCTCCGCCGTGGTATTTGTCGGCTACGCCGGGCAGTTCGGGTATAAATACGGAATGGCAGCCACCTGGATCGGTATAGGAAATGCCTTTATCGGATCGCTTCTTGCCTGGGTAGTGCTTGGCAGAAGGACCAGGATAATGACCAAGTTCTTAGATGCGAGGACAATGCCTGATTATTTCGGCAAACGCTATGGAAGCTCCTCCCTTCGTATTGTGGCGGCGCTTATTTCCTTCGTTTTCCTCATACCATATACTTCTTCGGTATATAACGGGCTTTCAAGGCTTTTCGAGATGGCCTTCAATGTACCTTATACGGCATGCGTCATAGTAATGGCGGCTCTCACCTGTGTCTATGTTATCCTCGGGGGATACATGGCCACCGCCATCAATGATTTCATCCAGGGTATAATAATGGTGGTCGGCATTATCGCTGTCATTGCTTCCATAATAAACGGACAGGGCGGCTTTAACGCGGCGGTATTCAAGCTTGCGGAAATCCCTTCCGATATAGCGGTTACCGAAGGGCAGCAGGGAGCATTTACCGCTTTCTTAGGCCCCGATCCCGTAAATCTTTTAGGCGTCGTCATTTTAACCTCTCTCGGAACCTGGGGGCTTCCCCAGATGGTCCAGAAGTTCTATGCGATCAGGGATGAAAAGGCTGTCCAGACGGGAACGGTCATTTCAACGATATTTGCGGTCATCATATCCTGTGGCTGCTATTTCCTCGGAGGCTTCGGAAGGCTTTTTGATACGGAAGCCATCCATAACGCCGACGGAGGCGTGGCCTTTGACGCGATCATACCCTCCATGCTGTCAACCCTTCCCGATCTGCTCATAGGCGTTGTGATCATGCTGGTGCTTTCGGCTTCAATGTCGACTCTTGCCTCTCTCGTGCTTACATCAAGCTCTACTCTTACTCTTGACCTGATTCAGGGGCTTTTGTTAAAGAAAGAGGATAAAAAGGCTCCGGGAAACGGATCCTCTGATCAGAAAGGCCATGCGGCAGACGAAAAAAGGCAGATAATCATCATGAGAAGCTTTCTGGTTTTCTTCATAGTGCTTTCGGTTGTTATGGCCATAAAACCGCCTACATTTATCGCGCAGCTCATGGGAATCTCCTGGGGAGCCCTTGCCGGAGCATTCTTAGCGCCCTTCCTGTACGGATTATACTGGAAAGGAGTGACGAGAGCTTCTGTATGGGTCTGCTTTGCCTCCGCCATATTCATCACTGTAGTGAATATGTTCCCCTCGCTTAAATTCATACAAAGCCCCATAAACGCAGGGGCTACGGCCATGGTCGCAGGGCTTGTGATCGTCCCTGTCGTGAGTCTTTTCACTCCTAAAATGCCTGGAAAGACGGTGGATTCGGTATTTGAATGCTATAACGAGAAGCACATGGTCGAGCTGAAATATGCGCTTCCTGAAGAAAAGGAAATGTAAAAAACATCATCCCTGCATGGGGAACGCTGATCAAAGCGTTTCCCGTGCCGGGGATTTTTCCCTGAAAATCCCGCTGTCCTTTATGCTCTGTTCCTTTAAAAGTCTTAACATCTCTGAAAGCTCCGGACGTGTTTTCCCAAAATAAATAAGCTATCATTTCTTAACTGCAAAGTTCAATATTCCGTTGACGGTATGTATCACGAAAAAAGGAACTGCCGTCCCTGCCAGCAGGTAATTGCTCTTCCAAAGGCCGAAGAAGAGATAGTACAACGGAACAACTGAAAACTGACTGATTACGATCATCCATCCATATTGGTATCCCATATAGTACAAAATCCATCCAATGAAGTTGATCAGGATCATAAGAAACACCAGAAAAAAGACCGCATTACTGCGGTCTTTTATCATCGGAGTGACAAGATTCGAACTTGCGGCCTCTTCCTCCCTAAGGAAGCGCTCTAGCCAAACTGAGCCACACCCCGACGGCTTCTTTTGAAATCCGTGACTATTCTATATTACTTTTTCTGCCTTGTCAATGATTAATTACTGATATATAATCTTTACTGTTTACTGCTCAGCTCTGCTCTTTATCGCTTCGGTCCGTTTTTCAGACCTTATTATCAGAACGAAGTCCTGAAACAGAGCCGGACAACAGTTATAACGGCCTGATCGGAAAGTATGGGCTCAAAAGCGCATGCAGCCCGTTAAAATCATGATCAGACCACAATAGTTTTTTACGGGAGGGAGATACAAAATGGAAACAGGAAATAACAGGGAGCGGCTCGGCAGCCGGCTCGGTTTTATCATGCTGTCTGCAGGCTGTGCCATCGGATGCGGCAATGTCTGGAAGTTCCCGTGGATGTGCGGACAATACGGCGGGGGAAGCTTTATGCTTGTATACATCCTCTGTCTTCTGCTCTTAGGGCTTCCTATCCTTACAATGGAGTTCTCAATTGGAAGAGCAGCCCAGGCAAGCCCTGTATTTATGTATGCGAAGCTTCAGAAGCCCGGAGGCAAATGGGGATTCTGGGGATACATAAACTTCATCGGAAATATAGCATTAATGTGCTTCTACTGCGTGGTCACCGGCTGGATGTTCTGCTACTTCTTTAAATTTCTCGGAGGACAGACGGATAATCTCGGATTTGTTTCCATGATAACCGATCCGAAGGTCAACGTCCTTTATCTGTTTGTCACCATCGCACTTGCTTTTATCATTTTAAGTTTCAATCTGCAGAGCGGTCTTGAAAAAGTCACCAAATTCCTTATGTGTGCGCTTCTGGTCCTTCTGCTCGTGTTAGCGGCAAGAAGCCTGGTCCTTCCCGGAGCGGGCGAAGGCCTTAAGTTTTATCTCATACCTGATTTTTCCAAGATAGACGGTTCCGTGGTATTCGGGGCAATGAACCAGGCATTCTTCACTCTTTCGGTAGGAATGGGCTCCATGGCGATATTCGGAAGCTACATCGGCAAGGAAAGAAGGTTAATGGGAGAAGCGGTCAATGTTATCGTATTGGACACCTTTGTGGCGGCAATCACGGGACTTATCATTTTCCCTTCATGTTTTTCATATGGAGTAGAGGTAACTGCCGGCCCCAGTCTTTTATTTGACACTATGGCCGTAGTATTTACAAATATGGCGGGAGGCCGCTTATGGGGAGCGCTTTTCTTCCTGTTCATGGTATTTGCAGCCATGTCCACCGTCTTAGCTGTCTGCGAAACCATCCTTGCGATGGTCAGGGAACTCACCGGCTGGAGCAGGCCTAAGGGCAGCATCATCTGCGGGATCGTGATATTTGTGCTTTCCCTTACTACTGCCCTGGGATACAGTGTCCTTCATTTCCAGCCTTTTGCGGAAGGAACGGCCTGGCTTGACTTCTGGGATTTCATTGTTTCGACAAACGTCCTTCCTCTGGGCTCGCTGTTCTTAGCTGTCTTCTGCTGCAGCAAAGCCGGCTGGGGCTGGGACAATTTCATTGCAGAGGTCAATGCCGGTAAGGGACTCGAGGTAAAGCCCTGGCTCAGGCCACTGTTCACGTATTTCGTACCCATTGTAATAATCGTGATCTATGTTTACGGGATAATAAACTTCCCTTGGAGCTGATCTGATCTTTTCATATTAAAATAACCGCCCTGCCTCTTTGGCAGGTGCGGTTATTTTTTTATGACAGCATACAAAAAACCTGTTATATTCGGCATGATGCGGATTACCTCACACCGATATATGCTTCTTCTTTAAAGAGCCCCTCAGTCCAGATGAAATACAGGATGAAGATCAATGCATACGGGACTGTTATCAGGATTAGTGTCCATGATATCCGCCATAAAATCCCACCACTTTCTGTTTATGGGCTCATCCGCCTGCTTTGCCCACTCTTCTTCGCTCTCTATCTCGATCGTTCCAAACAAAGTAAGGGTTTCCCTGTCAAGAAAGATGGAATAGTTCTTTCCTCCATGCTTATGGATGGAATCCTGCATTTCAGGCCAGAGCTCATTGTGCCGCTTTTCATACTCCGCTTCTTTCCCGGGATAAAGCCTCATTTTAAATCCTTTGATCATAGTGAAATCACTCCTTTCATATTGCGCTCGTAACGTACTTAAAGTATTCAGGATCAATGTTATGTAAACCGAATCGCCGGTTTAAGAAAAAGGCACGGCCATATAAACCGTGCCTTTCTTATCACATTTTCAGCTTATCTTAGTAAACTGTCTTCCAGTCGTCGATGTTGCTGGGATCAAATTTGAACGGAGGTCCAAGGATGATCTCTGTGCCGTTGCCGTTGTCAACAACAGTGTAAGGGCTTGCCTCAAGTGTAGGTGCCTCGAAGGTATCTCCTACAGCGCCTGTGATGGATCCGTCATAAAGAGCAAGGCTGACATATCCTGCAAGTCTTCCAAGGTCGATAGGATTCCAAAGGAACATATAAGGGCAGCTGTGAGCATCGTCATCACCGATGTACTCAGCCATCTCTGAAGGAAGTCCAAGGCCTGTAAGCTTAACGGAAGACTTCTGGTCCTGAAGAACCTTTGCAGCAGCTGCGATACCTACAGTAGTGGGAGCGCAGATAACCTTAAGATCAGGATAGTTCTGAAGAAGAGCCTGAGTCTGGTCTGTAGACTTCTGAGGCTCGTCATCACCGTAAGCAACCTCAACAAGCTCGATCTTTGAATACTTGTCGTCGCCTTCCTGGATAGCCTTCATGGCATCGATCCAGGCATTCTGGTTGGTAGCCTGAGAAGTAGCTGAAAGGATAGCGTACTGTCCTTCGCCGCCTGTCAGATCATAAACCGCATCGATGAGCTGCTGTCCAACAGCCTCAACACCGGCCTGGTTACAGAAAACAGCACGTGCGCCGGGATCTACGTCGGAGTCAAGTGTAAGAACCTTGATACCTGCATCCCTGGCTTCGTTACATACAGAAATAAGAGCATTAGCGTCGTTTGCACTGATGGCGATAGTATCAACGCCCTGTGAGATAAGTGACTGGATAACAGTGATCTGGGCATCTGCGGTAGCGCTTTCGGGATCCTGTCTTACAACAGAACCGCCGGCCGCCTCGATAACCTCTGAGAAACCTGTAGCAAGCCTGTCCATGAAAGGATTGCCGGCTGACTTTGTTACGATCGCGAAGGTTCCTGAACCTTCTGCTGCCGGAGCCGCATCATCCGCGGGAGCCTCTGTTTCAGCCTCAGCCTCTGCTGCCGGAGCCGCATCAGCTGCAGGAGCAGATGTCGCAGGAGCCGCACAGCCCGCCAGGATACCGGTCGCCATTGCCGCTGTGAGCAATACGCTTATGACCTTTTTCTTCATAATTAATTTCCTCCTTTAATATTTTACATATACCATCACGAGCCGCTCGTGCAGCCGTGAAGCATACACTTACTATGTATTAAATGATATAAAACCGCAGATTTCTTTTAAACCGTAAAATCTTTTGATTTAGGGTAAAATCATGTTGGTGCCGTAAATGGCATTACAGGTTATCCCTTCTTCTTCATCATGAGAAACTTCTGCCTGAAGGAAGGTACAAGGACCGAAACGATGAGCATGATCCCTATGATGACCAGGATAAGCTGGGTGTTCATATTTATCTGCCCCAGAGCTATCCTTAAGCATACGATTATCAGAGCGGAGATAAATGCCCCGACAAGATTTCCCTTTCCTCCGGTGGTAGCGATACCGCCAAAAACACACATCGCTATGACTTCCATCTCAAAGCCCTGTCCCGTGGTCGTGTTCGCCCCATAAGTGGAGGCTAAGATAAAGAGACCGCAGACGCCTGCTAAGAATCCTATAAGGCTGAAGCAGAAGAACCGAAGCTTCTCCACCTCTACGCCTGCATACTTAGCTGCGGTTTTGCTTGAGCCAATAGCGTAAAGCATGCGTCCGAAGGTCGTCCTGCTTAAAAGGATGATAAAGAATACGGCACATAATATAATAAGAAAGAACGCAAGCGGAATAGGCCCGAGCTTGACTCTTAAGATCCCGATACCCTCATAATCCTTTAAGGATGCGGAACCGCCGCTCCCTAACGACACCTCGGCAATCCCCCTGAAGATTATCTGGGTTCCGAGGGTAACTATCATGGTAGGAAGCTCGGTAAACCTTGTTGCTATAAAACCGTTTATCATTCCGCAGACAAGCCCGGTCGCAAGCGTTATAAGGATCGCAAGACCCATCGGAAGCCCCGCGTTGCTTGAAAGGCATCCCATCGTAGCTGAAAGGCAGACGATCGCGCCCACCGAGATATCAATATCTCCGAGCACAAGTATGAAGCCCATTCCGAACAGCATGAATATCTCCGCAAGATATCTCGGACTCTCACGCATGACATTCGTAAGATTATAGTTGGGAGAAAGAATCCGCCCAAGAATGTTGATGGCTATGAAGGCGATCACAAGCGCCCCTTCAAGGCTCAGTATCTTTTCTTTTAATCCATTGTTCGGCTCAGCCGAAATGGTTCTTCCGGATTTTCCAGCCATGATTACATCTCCCTCCTTAACAGATTCTGACGATCCATTGTCCTCTGCGTGATAACATTTAAGATGACAACGAATACGATGATGATACCCTTGATAAGGTTCTGGGCTATCGCATCGATACCGACAAGAGGAAGAGCCTTGGCAATGATGCTTATGATAAGAGCCCCAAGGAAGGTTCCAACGACTGAGCCTCTTCCTCCGCTCATTGAAACGCCGCCGATGACACAGGCCGCTATAACGTCCATTTCCTTTCCATACTGCATGTTAGGCTGCGCAGAAGCATAGATCGAAACCGAAAGCACGCCTGCAAGCCCTGCCAAAAGACCCATGATCGTATACACGGAAATAAGCACCTTATCAACATTTATACCGGATATCTGGGCAGCCTCGGGATTTGAGCCGACCGCGTATATGCTTCTGCCGAACTTTGTCCACTTCATGACAATAAAGAAGATCACATATGCAATGACCAGGATAATATAAGGTCCGGGGGACCCGTCCTTTCCGAAATCCGAAAAGCCTGAAACATCCTGGCCCGAAGCCCAGTTATTATCCGAAATAACGTAAGCCATCCCTCTCCATACATACATAAAGCCCATCGTACAGATGATCGGGGCGATCTTTCCCTTGGAAATGATAAGCCCGTTCAAAAGACCGCAGCAAAGCCCTATGAGAGCACCTATCACAAAAAGCAGGAAGGTGTTGTGTATAACATCATATTTCTGCAGGAGTCCTATGCTCATACCCGCAAAAGCAAGTGTTGAAGTGATGGAAATATCGATCCCTGCGGTTAACATAACACAGAGCATCCCAAGAGCCATCAGCATCGTAAGGGTATTATTTCTGAATATCTGCCCCAGGTTCGTGGGAGAAAGGAAAGAAGGGCTGAATATCGAAATAATGATCAACATTATTATAAGGACTATCACAAGGCTTGCCTCACGGGAGCCTGTGATCTTTTTTAACAAAGATTTCTGTTCCATTTAGGACACCTCCCTTCCGGTCTGATCCATGGCAAGCTCAAGTATCTTCTCCTGAGTTACCTCTTCCCTGCTAAGGCACCCGGTAACGCGTCCCTGGCACATAACATAGATCCTGTCGCTCATTCCGAGGATCTCCGGCATTTCGGAAGAGATAAGGATGATCCCATAGCCCTTCTGGGCAAGCTCTCCCATGATCGCGTAGATCTCGGATTTGGCGCCGACATCCACGCCCTTGGTGGGCTCGTCCATTACCACGACCTTCATGTGATCCTGGGCAAGAGCCTTGGCAACCACAACTTTCTGCTGGTTTCCGCCTGAAAGAGTGCTCGCCTTGTCAAAGATAGACACCGCCTTCGTATCAACGTCTTCAAGCCGGCTCTTTGAAAGCTCATATTCCTTTTTATGATCGATAAACTTCTTACTGTCGGAAAGCTTGTCTATTATGGGGAGGGTAACGTTATCACAAAGGCTCCAGCTCATGATGAGCCCCTGGCGGCGTCTGTCCTCGGGAAGCAAAATGATCCCCGCGTCCATGGCGTCCCTGGGCTTCTTTACGACAACCTCTTTCCCGTTCATGTAAACCTTTCCGGAATCAGGCTTCTCTATACCGCAGACGCATTGGAAGGTTTCCGTACGCCCGGCTCCCACCAACCCCGTAAGGCCGACTATCTCGCCTGCTCTCACATTAAGGCTTACATCCTTGAAATACCCGAGCCTCGAGAAATTCTCTATCTTAAATATCTCCTGGCCGATCTGGACCTTCGGTTTGGGATACATATCGGTGATCTCGCGGCCCACCATAGCCTTGATCAGATCCTTGTCGGTTATGGAATCCACATCGAAGGTATTTATGTATTTGGAATCTCTGAATACGGTAACCCTCTGAGCCAGCCTGTACATATCCTCCATCCTGTGGGATATGAAAATAACGGAAACGCCCTGTTCATGAAGCTCATCCACTATCCTGTACAGCTCCTCCGATTCGTTGGTGGTAAGGGCAGCCGTCGGCTCGTCTAAGATGATGATCTTAGCGTCGGTAGAAAGAGCCTTTGCGATCTCTACCATCTGCTGCTGGGCTATAGTCAGCGCCCCGACCTCCTCGGTAACCTTAAAGTTGGCATGAAGCCTTGCAAGAAGCTCTTCAGCCTTCTTATTCATCTCCCTCCACTGGATCATTCCGTTTTTGATAATCTCGTGTCCGATAAAGATATTCTCGGTAACAGTCAGCTCCATATAGGAAGTAGGGATCTGGTATACAGCAGCTATCCCTGCCGCCTGCGCTTCCTGAGTCCCCTTGAAATGCACCTCCTGCCCGTTTAAAAACATCTGCCCTTCCTCGGCCTGATGAACACCGGTAATAACCTTAATAAAAGTAGATTTTCCGGCGCCGTTCTCGCCCATCAGAGCATGGATCTCCCCGCGGCGCAGCTGAAACTGCACATTGTCAAGCGCCTTCACGCCCGGAAAGATCTTGGTGATACCCTTTAGCTCAAGAATCAAATCCTCTGCCACGAATACACCCTCCTTTCTAAAAAACACCATTATAAACTAAGTATAAAATCAGGCTTATAAATAAATAAGAGGAAAATTTTCATAATCTGGGGAATATTTTAATACACAGATCTGTGTTTTCCCGCAGGTTTTTACCGGATCAGGATCTGCCGGACATATCCATTCTGTCCTCTAAAAGTCTGGGGATCCTTATCTCAACCTCAGTCCCTTCCGGCTCATTCCTCCTGTAAGTTAAACCGTATTCAGGCCCAAACAGGAGATTCAGCCTTTGTTCGGTATTATAAACCGCAACATATGAACCGGACCCCGCTTCATCTTCTGATTCATCAGGTTTTATCCCCTTCGCCGCAAGGCTTAAGACCCTCTTAAGATCCGCCAGCTTATCATCATCGATCCCCGCTCCGTCATCGGATACGGTTATGACCACGTCATCCCGTCCCGTTCCCTCGTTTATCTCCTCCCAGGCCATTATCACCACCGTTCCCGACGGAGATTCCTTTTCAAAGATCCCGTGGATCAGGGAATTCTCAACCATGGGCTGGAGAACGAGCTTCGGTATCTTACAGTCCATGAGCTCATCCGGCACAT
Organism: Lachnospiraceae bacterium; assembly: GCA_024684065.1. The sequence continues at coordinate 19,509 of JAIKXO010000109.1, read as the reverse complement.
CTATGATGAAATTAACCTTATCTTCGTAACGCATATTCTGAAGCTCTATATAAAGCTCCACATGCCTGAGCTCATCTCTCACGGGAATGAGGATTCCCCTGCTTGAAAGCACGAGCCTGTAAAACCTTGAAAGAGACTGTACCGCCCTGGATACCGCCTCGGAATTTCCCTTTTTGGCCTGCCAGTTTATCATATCAAGCATATTGTATAGAAAATGGGGATTGATCTGGCTCTGAAGGGCATTGACCTCCGAGACCTTAAGCCTGTCGGCAGTCTCCCGTTCGCTTGCCACAAGAAATGATATCCTGTCGACCATCTGATTATATGTATCCACAAGCTGTCCTATCTCATCTCCGCTCTCATCTGCAGCAAGCTTTGCAAGCGGGGCATCAGGATCCTTATTCATCTGCTGGGAGACCCTTATTATCCTGCTGCTTATATTCCTTGAAATAATGATCTGGATAATGACCGTAGCGGCAAAAAGCAGGAGCAGAAGCCCGAACTGCCTTATCATTCTTCCCTGCTCCCTGGCATGGATACTCGAAACAGGTATCCCCGAGACAAGCCTCCAGTCGGTATTTGCTATATTATTGTAAGCAAGATACATCCTTTCGCCGGATATCACGGTCTGCCTGTATTCTTCCCTGATCCCGATGATCTCGGGGATCACCTCGTAATCCATATGATACCTTCCTGAAAGCTCCTCGTCGGTAGATGCCACAGTGGACTGCCTGCTGTTCACGATATAGTATACGCTCCCCTCCCCGGGCTCATTCGTTTCAAGTATCTGCCTGATATAGCCGGGTTTAAAATATACGGCGATATATCCCACCTCATCAGTCTGCTGTCCCGTAAGGGTAAGCCTCTGTATATATGCGGGACTTCCGAATGATCCTATCTCCCTATGGGTCAGATAAAAATCGGGACAGAAAAGGGAGTAGAGAAGAGGCTTTCCGGCAAAGATCCCATACCAGTAGGATCCCATTATATCTGAAACCGGCCGGAATACTCCGGCAAATTCATATGCTTTTTCCACGGCCTCGTATTTTGGAGCAAGATAGATATGAATACTTGAAAACATTTCAGATTTCGTGACAGTTTCGATCTCTGAGAAAAAATCCCTGGCATAAACCGCGGTATCATTCTCTTCCAGGAAAAGATTCAGATCCCTTGAATTGACCATTCTGTAGAGAAGCGGCTGTGAGGCGATGCTGCCTGCTATGGTCTGGGCTTCCTCGGCAAGAAGCTCGATGGTGTTGGAGGTCTGCCCCAAAAGGACCCCCTCGGAGGCTATCGTGGTCTCCTCAATGCTCCTTCTGACCTCCTTAAACGCGGCAACGAAAATGATAATGAGCATGATCAGAAAAATACCGTTTAAGATATAGAACTTCTGCCTGATGGTCAGCCTTAAAGCCCGTTTCTTCATAGGCTCTCCCTGTATTCAGACGGCGACAGCCCAAAGCTTTTTCTGAAGATCTTCGAAAAATAATTGCTGTCGGAATATCCGACCCTTTCCGCGATCTCTACGATCCGGTTCCTTGGATCCGAGAGAAGCTCCCTGGCCCTTGAAAGCCTGTACTCGGTAATATACTGATTGAGCGTTATTCCGGTCTCTGATTTGAAAAGGGTACAGACATAAGAGGATGACAGCTTCACATGATCGCTGACAGCCATGATGGAAAGATCCATATTCGTGTAATTCTCTGAAATATAAGATTTGATCGAATAGACTACCGCAGATTCGCTGCGTGAACTCTTAAGGCCTTCAAAGAAAAGCCCTGTGCACTCCGTGAGCATATCATCGAGTTCAAATACAGAATTGCAGGCGGCCACCTGCTCCCACAGATCCGCGCCCGGCAGATATTTCTCCCTGGGAAGTTTAAACTCCGTCCCTGACTCTATGATGATATTAAACAGCCTGTAATAAAACTCCCTCGCCTGATTGGGAAGGATGTAATCATTTCCGGTAAGCTCCGAAAGGATGTCTTTAAGGAAACCCCTTACACCCTCCCTGTTTTCCCCCAGAAGAAGCGCCTTAAAGGAATTAAAACGCTCCGATTCGTTAAGGCTTTTAAATTCCGTTTTTCCGGAAATATGTCTGTACAGGACGCAGGTATTTTTTTCCATGAAAAAACACTGCTGCAGATTTATCACGGCGGTATTATAGGAATGCGAAAGCTCTTTAAAACCCTTCACCTGCCTGCCGATCACCACATGAAAACCATCATAGGCAGAGCCAAGCTTCTCTAGGAGACAGTCCCCGAAATACCTTACCCTTCCTTCATTAAGCCCGTCTTTTGAAAAGAAATGAAAAACAAATAAGGGATTATTTACCGTATATAGCTTTTTAAGCTTATTCTGTTTTACTACAGGCTCAATAAGCCCGGACAGCTTCCCGGCATCCTCCTCGGTAAATGATATCGAAGGATCATAGCATCTGATTATGACCGAAAAACAGTTATTATATTCCTTTACATCAAAACTGAAACTGTCGGCTTTGATCTCTTCCGGTCCCTTCTCCTGCTGTTTTAAAAGCCTGTACGCCAGCGAAAAATCAGAATGGCTGGCACTTGCTTCAATTCCGAGCTTTGAAGATTTTCTCTCCTTAACCTGCTTCAGGGCATCAGATAAAGCCTCCGTAAGCTCCTCCGTATCGATGGGTTTTTCGACATAGCTTACCGCGCGCAGCTTTATCGCAGCCTTTAAATATTCCTTATCCGAAAACCCGCTCATAAAAATGACGGCACAGTCAGGAAGGTTTTCCTGGATAACCTCCATCATCCTGATCCCGTCCATTTTAGGCATACGCACATCAGTGAGGACTATATCCGGCCTGAAGCTTTTGCATAATGAAAGCCCCGCCATGCCATCCTCCGCAGTCTCGGTCCGGTCAATGCCAAGGCGCTTAAAATCTATGGTCTCCAAAAGACCTTCCCTTGTCAGCTTTTCGTCATCTACGATAAGAAGGTTCATACGATATGGCTCTTCTCCTATGCGCCTGCCCCCAGTTCAAACGCCTTTTTGTTCATTTCAAGGAACTTTGCGGGCACGTTTGCTTCAAGCGATGCCATCCAGTCTTCTTTTGAAAATTCAAAATATCTGGAAAGCCTTCCTAACAGCACGATATTTACAGCTTTGACGCTTCCTGCCTCCTCCGCAAGCTTAAGGCAGTCAAGGGCATCAACTCCGGCCCCGGTATTCTTAAGTTTTTCGGTAAGATTCTCTGGGTACTCCATGGCCCCGGTGATCACCGGCATGGGGTCTATCTGCTGTGTGTTCGTGACGATCGTTCCACCCTTCTTAAGGTATGAAAGCCACCTTGCAGCCTCTAATATCTCAAAGGAGACGATATAATCCGCCTCTCCTCTGTCGATCACCGGAGAATAAACCTTATCCCCGAAGCGGACATAGGTCACGACGCTGCCGCCCCTCTGCGACATCCCATGAACCTCGGAAACCTTAACATCATATCCCCTGCTCATAAAAAGATGTCCCAAAAGCTTGCTTGCAAGCAATGATCCCTGGCCGCCAACTCCTACTATCATAATGTTCTTCGTTTCCATTATTTCCCCTCCAAAGCGCCAAATTTGCAAAGCTTACTGCAGACGCCGCAGCCGACACAGAGAGTCTCGTCAATATGAGCCTTTCCGTCTTTAATCGAAACAGCGGGACAGCCGATCTGCATACAGGCCTTGCAGCCCACGCATTTTTCACGATCGACCGAAAGCGGCGCCTCATGCTTTACATATTTCAAAAGGGCACAGGGGCGTCTCGAAATTATTACTGAAGGCTCTTCCCTTGAGATCTCTTCCTTTATTACGTCCTCACAGCCTTTAAGATCGTAAGGATCTATAACCCTTACCCGTTCAAAACCCATTGCATGGCATAAAGCCTCAAGATCGATCTTTCCGGCCGGATCGCCCTTTATATTATAACCGGTGGTAGGATTCTGCTGGTGCCCGGTCATCCCCGTGATCGAATTATCCAGGATTATCACCGTTGAATCCGACTGATTGTAAGCAACATTTGCAAGCCCCGTCATACCGGAATGCATAAAGGTTGAATCCCCGATCACGGCAACTATTTTCCGGTCGATCTCCTCGCCCTCGCTTTTCCTCAGATCAAGTATCTTGTTGAAACCGTGCACCGCGCCTATGGAAGCACCCATACAAAGCGTCATCTCTATCGATGAAAGAGGCGCGACCGCGCCAAGGGTATAACAGCCTATATCCCCAAGCACAGTGCACTTCAGCTTCTTCAGGACATAGAAAAGCCCTCTGTGGGGACAGCCGGCACACATTACAGGCGGCCTCCCCGGGACCTCCCCTGAAAGCTCATAACACTCCTTCTCTTCCTTTCCGAAAGCTTTACCTATAAGGCTCTGGGAAAACTCACCCGTCATAGGAAGCAGCTCCTTCCCATGTACTTCGATCCCCAGGGCACGTACATGATCCTCTATAATGGGGTCAAGCTCTTCTACAACATAGAGCCTGTCAACCTTATCCGCAAAATCCCTTATAAGCTTATCAGGCATCGGATAGGCCATACCGAGCTTTAAAATGCTCACACTGTCTCCAAAGACCTCCTTCACATACTGATACGAGGTCGAAGCGGTGATAATACCTGTCCCGGTATCTCCCATCTCCACGCGGTTGAGCTCTGTATTTTCGGAAAGCTCCTTAAGCTTTAAAGTCCTTTCTTCCACAAAGGGATGCCGTTTTTTTGCCATACCCGGCATCATCACGTATTTTGCTATATTCTTTTCATAAGACTTATCGGGGACTTCTCTTTCTCCGGTCTTTACAAGCGACTGGGAATGCGCGACCCTTGTACACATTTTAAGCAGGACCGGGGTATCATACTCTTCGGAGAGCTCATAAGCAAGCTTTGTGAACAGAAGCGCCTCTTCGGAATCCGAAGGCTCAAGCATCGGAACCTTTGCCGCTATTGCATAATGCCTGCTGTCCTGCTCGTTCTGCGAAGAATGCATCCCCGGATCATCAGCCACCCCTATTACAAGGCCGGCGTTAACCCCCGTATACGACATGGTAAACAGAGGGTCGGCAGCAACATTAAGCCCGACATGCTTCTGGCCGCAGAATGCCCTTCTTCCTGCCAGACAGGCGCCGAAAGCCGACTCCATTGCCGTTTTCTCGTTAGGTGCCCATTCGCAGTATATCTCATCATATTTAGCCGCCTCTTCCGTGATCTCCGTGCTCGGTGTCCCCGGATAGCTTGAAATATAGCAGACCCCTGCCTCATAAAGCCCGCGGGCGACGGCCTTATTGCCCAGCATCAGCTCTTTTTCGTTATTATCTTTGCCCATCGGCCAACCTCCTGTTGCATTTTTCTATTTTAAGTGATTCCCTTAAATATCTGACTTGCCCCGGCAAAGACGAGGTTTCTCTGTCTTTTTCCGGTCTTATGTCCATTGATCCTGTCTTTATATCTTATAAAGGATAAAAAAATAACCGGTCAAAGTCAAGCCTGACTTAAACCCTGCCAGGCTATGCTCCTTGTCCTTTATAATTCATTGCAGATAAGCTCGCCCTCTGCCTTTCCGTACCTGCAGAGCCCCTTTGACTCAAGCTCCACCCTTCCTCCGGTGCTTTCAAGGACCTTTCTTCCCATAGCCTCAAACTCTTCCCTCGGAAGAAGAAGAGAAAACTCCACTTTATCTTCGTACACGGTATCCTTTACAGTAAAAGGAGGCGCCGAAAAAATATACTGAAGCCTGCTAAGGTCAGTATAATCCATCTTTGCGCAGGCAAGCACTCCCTCGGTCATTTCAATGATAACACTGTTATTTAATCCTTCCCTGACAGCATCACTGTAAGCCCTTACGAGCCCCCCGGTTCCTAAAAGCACCCCTCCAAAATATCTTGTCACGGTGACAACCGCATTCCTGACCCCGCTCCCCTTAAGGACTTCAAGCATCGGGCGACCGGCGGTCCCGGAAGGCTCCCCGTCATCGGAGCATCTCGTAAGCTCGCCCTTATCTCCTATCACAAAGGCTGAGCAGTTATGTCTGGCGTCCCAGTATTTTTTCTTTATTTCATTTATAAAGGCCTGAGCCTCTTCTTCGTTTGCCGCGGGATTAAGGCTTGAGATAAATCTGGATTTTTTCACCTCTATCTCTCCCTGTCCGCCCTTATGCAGATATATTACCGATCCCATTTTTAATATTGAAAAATCTTAAAATTGTTTAAACAAAAACCTGCCGGATCCGGCCTCTGCGACTTCACGCCTGTAAAGCGCAAAAACTGTAACAATTCGTATTCCTTTCACATTTATTTAACAGATTTTTCCTTGTTATAGACATTTTTTCTGATATACTATTTTTATTGCACCGATCTGCAAAGCAGATCGTGTGCTTTGACATAAACGCAGTTTATGCCGATCCGGTCTGTTTTTCAGACCGAATCATTTCCACTTATAAAAGTATATCAAAAACTTCAGTTTTTCAAAAGCATTAGTTTGGGAGAGTATATATGAATTACGGTAGACATGGACTTGTAAAGAGAAAGCGGGCGCTTCGATCCATCGGCCCGAAATTCGGCAACTTTTTTGCGGTGTCTGCTTTCAAGATCATCATTATCTGTATCATCGTTGCCGGGGTCTGCGGCCTCTGCGCCGCCGTAGGTGCTTTTATGGGGGTAATAGCGACCGCCCCCGATGTATCGAATGTAAACGTCGCTCCGGCCGGTTATTCCACCACGGTCTATGACAGCGAAGGCCATCAGCTTACCAAGCTTATCGCCGAAAACTCTAACAGGATCTATGTGACCCTCGATAAGATCCCGGAGCATACCCAGAACGCCTTCATCGCCATAGAGGATGACCGTTTCAGAGAGCATAACGGCATAGACATACAGGGTATATTCCGTGCCGGTATCGTGGCCCTGACCTCCGGGGACCTTTCCCAGGGAGCTTCGACCATAACCCAGCAGCTCCTCAAGAACAACGTATTTACCGGGTGGACCTCCGAATCCTCGATCACCGAAAAATTCAAGAGAAAGTTCCAGGAGCAGTACTGCGCCGTCCAGCTTGAAAAATACATGGATAAGGACACCATCCTTGAGAACTATCTGAACACGATAAACTTAGGCCAGGGAACCCTTGGCGTGCAGGCTGCCTCCAACAGGTATTTCGGAAAGCCCGTATCATCGCTTACAATATCGGAATCTGCGGTCATCGCTTCCATAACCCAGAACCCCTCCAGATGGAACCCCATCTCCCACCCCGACAACAATGCCGGAAGACGTGAAACGGTTCTCAAAAAGATGCGTGACCAGGGTTATATCACCGAGACCGAGTACGAAGACGCCATGGCCGATGACGTTTACGACCGTATTAAGAAAGTCGACGAGACGACCGAAAAGGAAACGATATACTCCTATTTCGTCGATGAGCTTACCGAGCAGGTTATCACCGACCTTCAGGAGGAAAAGGGATATTCCTATACACAGGCCTACAACGCTCTCTACAGCGGCGGTCTCTCCATATTTACGACCCAGGATCCCGCGATCCAGAAGATCTGCGACGAAGAATTCGCAAATCCCGAGAATTATCCCGAGGCCACCAGGCTTTACTTAAGCTGCCAGCTTACCTACCTTGACGCAAACGGAGATCCCGTGAACTTTTCAAACAGGGCCTATGAGAAAAAGGCTTCCGATATGATCTTTACCTCTGAAGAAGCCGCCATGGAGAAGGTTGAGGAATATAAAGCGATGCAGGAGGAGCAGGGCTATACCTACCTTGCTGAGACCGTTTCCCTTACTCCCCAGCCTCAGGCCTCCGTTTCCATTATAGAACAGTCAACCGGCAAGGTGATGGCGATCGTTGGCGGACGGGGCGATAAGAAGGCAAGTCTTACATTAAACCGCGCCACAGACACAAAGCGTCAGCCGGGATCCTGCTTCAAGGTTCTTGCCGCCTATGCCCCTGCCCTTGATTCGGCCGGGTACACTCTCGCCTCCACACAGGTCGACGAGCCCTTCAATTATTCGAACGGCAGGCCGGTAAACAACTGGTACAGCGGATACAAGGGCTTATGTACTTTCAGATACGGAATAGAGCAGTCGTTAAATATCGTTGCCGTAAAGACAATAACAGACATCACGCCCCAGCTCGGCTATGACTATCTGTTAAACTTCGGCTTCACAACCCTTATCAAAAAAAGGACCGAAGCGAACGGAATGGTGACTTCCGACGTCACTCAGGCGCTCGCGCTCGGCGGCGTTACCGACGGTGTTACCAATATCGAGCTTACAAATGCTTTTGCTACGATAGCAAACGGAGGCACCTATACAAAGCCTATCTACTATACAAAGATAATGGATCACGACGGAAATGTTCTGATAGACAACGTTCCGAAGACCAGAAGGGTCATCAAGGAAACCACCGCCTACCTGCTGACAAGCGCGATGCAGGATGTTGTTACAAAGGGAACCGGAGCCAGGGTCAATTTCGGGAACATGGCCATAGCCGGAAAGACAGGAACCACCTCGAGCAACGTTGACGTCTGGTTCGCGGGCTATACCCCGTATTATACTTCTGCCGTGTGGGCCGGATATGATAACAACATACATATGAGCGGAGGTGAGACCAACACCGCTAAGACGATATGGAGAGCGATAATGTCAAGGATCCACGAAAATCTCGAATACAAGGATTTCGTGAAGCCTGAGGGCATAGTGTCCGCCACGGTCTGCGCTCTTTCGGGATATCCCTATAACGGGACCTGCGGAGGGGGCACCCGTACCGAAATATTCGATGAGGCCTCCCTTTCAAGGCCTTACTGCAACGGATCACAGCATCCCCATTCCTCAGGCGTAAGCACGCCGACGAATGCCGTAGGCACGGTCGGCTTTGTCTGCGCGGCCACGGGGCTCAGGGCGGCAATGGGATGCCCTTACGCTGTGGCAGGGATTATTGCTTCAAATGATTATTGCGAACACGGGGTAGCGCCTGCGGGAGATGCCGCTACGGCTGACGCGTCTGCCCCGGTCACCATAGATCCGACTGCGGGAGATGCAGCCGCACAGGCGGCAGCAGCGGCCCAGGCCGAGGCAGCGGCCCAGGCGGCAGCAGCGGCTCAGGCAGCGGCGGAACAGCTCGCAGCCGCACAGGCGGCGCAGGCGGCGCTTTTGCAGCAGCAGCTGGCTGCCATGGGACAGCAATAGATCTGCACAATAAAACGGGCCGGAGATAGATATTAACTCTCCGGCCCGTTTTATTTTATGCGAAACGGATGTGATCCGCCTGCAAAAAGATATTTGAGAAATCTTTATCAAACCCGCCTTTTTTACATAAGCTTCATCATTATCTCATTGCTCCTTGCCACAAACTTAGTCATTGCTTCAGGCGCAAGCGGCTTGTTCGCGATCATTGCGAGATCATAGAGCTGCTCGCAGAACATCGGAACATTTTCATTTCCCTCATTCTCGAGAATATACTTTACCAGCTTATTGTTGGCATTCAGGATAAGCGTTGCTCCTTCGTCACCAAACATCCCCATATCCATGGAACCGCCCATGCTGTACATCTTCATCATGTCGGCCATTCTCCGGCTTTCCTCGGAAACCGTAAGCATCGAAGAAACATTCTCATTCTTCAGCTTCTCAACCTTGACCTCAAGCTTCTCCTTGTTGAGGGCTTTCCTGAAGATTTCCGTAAGCTTATCTGCTTCTTCCCTGATCCTGTCAGCTTCGTCCTCAGATACCTCTTCTTTGACGGAATCGGTAACATCAGCATCTATCCTTAAAAACTTAACACCCTCGTTCTTCTGCTCCAACTGTGAAATGAAGGGCTGGTCGATGTTATGGTTTAGGATGACCGCATCCATCCCGTTTTCCTTAAACATATTGATATACTGGGACTGCTGCTGCTCATCGGTCACATAGTAGACGATCTTTTCAGGCTTTTTCTCCCCGCCTTCTTCCTCATCATCTTCATTCTCCGGGGAATCCGTCTCATCAACCACCTCGGCTTCGATCTTCTCTCCGTCCTCGGAAACGGCCGTCTCAGATTCGCTCTTTTCGTCTTCCTTTTTGTTGAGCTCAAGGCATTCGGGAAGTGTCACGTATTTCCCTTCAAGGTTCTTAAAGAGAATATAATCATTTATCTTCTCACAGAACTTGTCGTCCTTTAAGCAACCGAATTTGATGAAGGGACTGATATCATCCCAATACTTTTCGTACTCTTCCTTCTCGGTCTTACACATCCCGGAGAGCTTGTCCGCAACCTTCTTGCTTATATAATCCGATATTTTCTTTACGAATCCGTCATTCTGAAGAGCAGACCTTGAAACATTTAACGGAAGGTCAGGGCAGTCGATAACACCCTTTAAAAGCATAAGAAACTCCGGGATTACCTCCTTTATGTTATCGGCAACGAATACCTGGTTATTATACAGTTTTATCGTCCCCTCTATGGACTCATACTCCATATTGATCTTGGGGAAGTACAGGATACCCTTAAGGTTGAAGGGATAATCCATATTAAGATGGATCCAGAACAGCGGCTCCTTGTAATCAAGAAAGACCTTGCGGTAAAATTCCAGATACTCTTCCTTAGTACAGTCATTGGGATGCTTGTTCCAGAGAGGATTGACGTCATTAAGGGGAACAGGCCTCTTAAGTATCTTTACCTTGTCCTTAGCGGGACTTACCTCGACCTTTTCCTTCGTCCCGTCTTCGTTCTCCTTTTCCTCGTACTTCGGCTCCTCGTGGATAGTCTCTATAACGGTATCCTTATCCGTCTTCTCCGACGCATCTATCGTCTCGTACTCCGGCTCCGCATTTGCCTTTTCAAGGTAGATCGGGAAAGGCATAAAGGAACAGTACTTTTTGATGATCTCCCTTGCCCTGTATTCATTGGCAAACTCTACATTGTCCTCGCCCAGATGAAGAGTGACCTCCGTGCCGATCTCCTTCCTGTCGCCCTCATCCATGGTATATTCGGTGCCGCCATCGCATTCCCAATGGACAGCCTTTGCACCCTCCTTATAGGAGAGAGTATCAATATCAACCTGATCCGCCACCATAAATGCAGAATAAAAGCCCAGTCCGAAATGACCGATGATCTGGTCATCATTTGCCTTGTCCTTATATTTTTCAAGAAAAGCCGTAGCTCCCGAAAAGGCTATCCGCGTAATATACTCTTCAACCTCATCGGCATCCATGCCGATTCCCGTATCGATAAACTTAATCGTCTTCTCTTCGGGGTTTACCACTACTCTAATCTTATTCTCAAAATCATCGGGATAAGAATACTCTCCTATCATATCAAGCTTTTTAAGCTTTGTAATGGCATCGCAGCCATTTGAGATCATCTCCCTCACAAAGATATCGTGGTCTGAATAAAGCCATTTCTTTATGACCGGAAAAATATTGTCGCTGTCGATCGACAAATTACCTTTTTTTGCCATAGTTATCACTCTCTTTCCTGTTTTATTATTTCAGCCTCTTTATAAGCCCTGCCACCGTCGCGCACAACCTACATAACCACATACGGTATGCACCAAAAGACCGCAGACAGTAAATATTTGCGATTGGCCTGAATAGTTACTGAAGCTTCTCTGTTTACAAAGTAGAGTGTAATACCGACAAAACCAAATGTCAAGAAAAAATTAGCACTCAGCTTAACTGAGTGCTAACAATGTGTGTCCGTCATTCATAAACCGGTCATTATCTAAAAAAGAGTCCACACTGGGAAATCCGATAAAAACTACTCGTCCTTATCTTCTGACCCCTCATCCAGCTCAAAATCCTCGAACTCAGGCTCGGTAGTATCAACATCTTCCTTTACGATACCCACGCCTTCTTCTTCTTCCCGTTTCTTCTCTTCTTTTTCCTTTACCGACTGATCGATCTTTTCCTTTATCGATTCTTTCATGGAATCCTTATCAGACGCTTCTCTGTTTAAGGATACATATTCCCTCGAAGGCATCTCGTCAAAAAAGTTCTTGATCTCGCTTTCCTTCGGGAGAGCCCCTTCTTCTCCATCCTCTTCATCCCTGAAGAAGAAATAATAAATACCTCCAAGTATAGCTCCCGCTATCGCGGCAAATCCCAGAATCTTTCCAAGCTTAGCCATTTGATATACTCCTTTCATTCCAAACCGTAGAACCGATTTTTCCTAAATATGATAACATAATAAACATAATAATTCCACATTTATGTTATACTATATATTATAATTCAGACGCCGGAATAATTCATCGGACAGTCCCGATCCACGCATTTACTGCGTGAATCGGGCAGATAATGTAAATATGACCAACAGCACATCGTCCATCGCCGAAGGCGGTTAAGGATGGATTTGCGTTAAGATTCAGCGCCGGTCAAGCGCTGAATTGTAACAAAAACAGTAAAGCGATACTTCCTCAGCATAATATGATATCAGGGTCAAAAGCCTGAACCCACGGCAAGCCTGCTTGCCAGTGGGTGAAAGGTTTTATGACCCGCCACAATATGAGCAAGAAGTGGGGAGGGAGCCCCACGGATTGCGAATATTGGGGAGCGTGGTGGAAGTGCAAAGCACGGAACCACGCTTGATATCACTTTTTACCCTCACATCATAATATATGAATATAAATAAAACAGCTTTTATACTTCTGATCATAATATCTCTGCTCTTTCCCGGCTGTGGCAGAAGAAAGACCGAGATCGTCCTTACAACCGATTTTCTTGAGGATGAAGTATTCCGTATCGAGAATTCCTCCTGCTTTAAAAAAGAGGTAATGGTTTATCTCGTCAATTCCGAAAACAGCTATGACCTGCTTTTCGGCCCGGAAATATGGAAAACAAAACTTCCCTCCGAGCCTTCTGATGACATGGCTGTTTCGGACCTAGAGGACCCCGAGGAACCTGACAGTGCTTTTTCAGTAGCAATAGACAGCGGAAATGGGTCAAACAATGATACAGCCACTTCTGAAGTCACCGTCGAGGATAAGTATAAGGAGACCATCCTCGCAAGGCTCGCGCAGATAAAGGCACTTAACCTGCTTGCCGCGGAAAGGGGTGTTGTTCTTGATGAAGAGGACGAACAGAAGATCACTGCCGCGGCAAAATTTTATATGGACTCCCTTAACGAGAGTGAGATTGCCCTTTTGGGCGTTACCGAGACGGATATCTATGATATGTATAAGGACTACGCCATAGCAGACAAGCTTTATCACGAGATCACTGACGGCATAGAGCCTGAAATAAGCGATGATGCCGCAAGGACCATAACCATAGGAAGCATCCTGGTAAAAACCTATAAAACCGATGCCTACGGAAACCGTACGGATTATTCCAGGGAGGATATGCAAAAGGCCTATGAAAGAGCTCTGGAAATAAAGAAAAAGCTTGATGACGGAACAGAATTCGATGTCCTCGCAGACAGCTATTATAACGAGGACAGCCAGACAGAATACACCTTCGGGCGCGGAGTCATGCCGTATTCCCTCGAGAATGCCGCCTTCTCACTCGGAAACGGTGAGATCAGCGACATTATCAAGACCGAATATGGTTATCATATAATAAAATGCAAAAGTACCTTCAATAAAGAAGCCACAGAAAAAAACAAGCAGGCGATCATCACGAAGACCAAGCAGGACACATTCAGCACCGTTTACGAAGAATATATCACTACGTTAAAATCAAACCTGAACGAACCGCTGTGGCAGTCAATTTCCTATGAAAAAGAAGACGGGATAACAACGACCGGTTTCTTCGATATATATGATTCCTATTTTACGGTCATACACGACGAGTATGCCCCCGGTTAAGCGGACTTGCGGGTCATCGCAAAAAGAGCGGGCCTGTCAGGCGGCCCGCTCTTTTTATCTGCGATAAGCACAAAAGCTTAAGTGATCTTATACCTCTCCTTCAATCTGTTTCTTTGAAGCATAATAATCATCAAACAGCTTATTTGTCGCATCTAACGTATTATTCGTTATATCCGGAAGGTCCTTTCCCCATACCGCGCCTGCATCCTTGAAGCCCTGCTTGACCGCTTCCTGCATCTTCTTCATGGTCTCCTCGTCATCGCCGGCCAGGGCGCTTGCGAAATCAAAGAGCCTCTGAGAGGTCTGCTTAACCCCCCAATAACCATCCTCGGAAATATCCTCTTCGGCTCTGGCTTTTGTCGCGGCATCTACCGTATACTCCCCGCTTGCAAGGAACTTCCACATCTCATCGCTGCCGGCTGCTATAGTTGCGGACTTGGACTGTCCAAGAACGGTATCCATGACCATCTTGTTAAACGACTCCATCTGAGACGCCTGTTCCTGTTTAAGCTTGTTAACAAAGGCAGCCCTGTCGCTCTCGCTCATCTTGTTGACAGAATAGATCCCGTTATTCTGTGATGACGCCTGGGACTTCTCATACACGGCTGCAACATCTTCCGACTTTGCCACGGAAGCTTCGCTTTCAGAAGCCTTAGCCGAGGCAGCGCCCTTCGTATCCGTCTTATAAACGGCTGACGCGCTCTGTGAATTCGCAATACTTGAAATTGTACCACTCATAGCTTTTCCTCCTTTACTTAGTCTAAAACGGTTTACTCTACCCTGAAAACAGAAAGTGAAAGATCCGGACAAATATCCTGTCTATGTCCAAAATAACCGTATCCTCCGAAATATCCGACTGACTATCCCGAAGAAGGAAATGAACCGGTCTGAAAAACAGACAAAACCGGCATTAATTACGTTTATGCCAAAGCACGTGATCTGCTTCGCAACCCGGTGCAGTACAGTAAGACATCAATATCTGCCCACAATCAATAATATCCTGTTTTCATAAAGGACTGGAAAATCGTAGATCTCATATTTGAATGACAGATACAAATAAGATAAGAAATGAGCCATCCATGACTACGCTTTAGCAAATCCTTTTGCTGATCTTATTGTACATTCATCCCACGCGCTTTGTCAAGCAGAATCAGCATTCCTGCCGTCCAAATCTATTAAAACGCAGCCCTGCGACAGGCGCATATCCCGGCGTTCAGACGGTAGCCCTGTTTTATTATCCTACATGCGTCCTTTAAGCTCTGCCACTACCTTTTCCTTGAGCTCTCTTGCCATATCCTTCATCTTCTTTCCGGCCCCTTTATTGGAAAGCACAGTCCCCACCATTTTGGCCGAAATTTCTATCTCTCCGCATTCATAGGCAAGAGCTCCTATAAGATAGTCGATGGTCACCTTATCCATTCCGCAGATTGGCGGGGTCTCATTCAGCCTTGCCCCAAGGAACCCCTCCATCGCGTTCTTTATAAGCTCCTTCTCCTGTTCCTCTGCTTCGTATATCCCTCCGTTCTGAGAATTTGGTTCAAAATCAAAGCTTTCGATCTTTCCCCTTATCAGCCAAGCCGTCTTCAGGCAGATATACGCCTTCTCACTTGCCCTTGCCCTCTTAACCATTGCGTTTGCAAGGGCCAGCTGGTGCCTTACGATAGCATCATCATATGACAGAAGTTCCTTTGTCTCCATTGACGTAAAATTAACGGATATATTCTCCCTGATAAGCCTTGCCTGAGGATAGGTCAGCTGGTCATAATACCTTACAAGCGCCGAATATCCGCAGTAAGGACAGCTGATAGCGTCATATTTTAACGGATCCACCTGGGAATACTTAGGGCGCAGATCCATATCCGTTCCTATGAGCCTGGCCTTATTTGAGCGGATAGTAGGAAACTTGAACTCCTTGTCGCACACGGGACAGACATAGGTCTTCTGAAAGACATAGTCTTTCTCAGTCATGAGCTTAAGCGTTTTTTGGTTCTGTTCAGGCTTAACCTTCTCTTCCTCCGTATCCGTCATCCTTTCATCTTTGTCATAAAGCTCCATGGATGACAGATTTCCAAGTCCCAGTGAATCAAGCCCTGATAAAATGCTCATATCAGATCCTCCGAACAAAAAATTTTTGAATATATATTAATAAAGATTTCAAAATGTATCATTATCTATAAATTCTATTTTGTAAAAAACCAAATATACTATACCGCATTCCACTCCCGTAAGCAATGCCGCTTCACCTGGCAAATCCTAAAAGCAGATAGGTCACAAAAGATGATACACAGAAAGTTCCCGTGATCACATATATACCCTTAAGCTTCCTCACCTTCAAAACCTCCCCCGAACCTGCAAGAGCATCCGCGAATATTCCCACAAATAAAGCTTCTACGATAATCACCGCGGAAATATACCGAAAGCTCTCAGCGCTGTAATTGGATGAACCAAGAGCGAAATTAAGGTACAAAACCATCATCGTAAGGTAAAAGACAAAAAGCATGAGCTTCCACTCAAAGAGCAGCCCTCCCTCCTTATCCGCGCCGGATACCGTGACCAACACCTTTATCATCGCCGCAAAGCAAACAAACGCAAGCACCACCCCCGAAGTAAACATAACAAACGAAGAGGGGTTTAACACCGGCCATTCAAGGGACATGTTCACATCGTCAAATATCGAAGTCTTGAACATGGAAAGCCAGACGTTGTATTCATCAAAAGCATCGCCGTTTATCGTAAGCATGGGATAAATGCTTGTTGTCCTGATATCGAAAAGCCTCGAAAACAGGTCTGTCCTTACAAGCTGCTCCCCTACAGGAGGAATGTAATTAAAAGGCATTCCGTATCTTATCATATTCTTTATCTCCCACCCTATACCTAACGGAAATACGATGAGCCCGAAGATAATATACTGGAAGATATACCTGAGGATGTTTCCCCTGTCCTTTATAAGTTTAAGGACAAAAAGCACGGCTGCAGCAGGAGCGACCATAACTCCCGACAGTTTCGCAAACATTGAAAGGCCGATACACAAAGCCAGACCTGTGATATAGGTAAGCTTCGGTTCCTTATACCAGAGGATAAGGATATACAGGGAAAGGATCATAAAAAACAGGGACAGCGCATCATTATTTATGCTCCCTGACATAATGACGAAAACCGGATGGAACGAAATAATGAGCATCGCTATGATCTTTCCGTTTTTCTTAAGCCCCAGCTCCTTACAGATAAAATACGAAACAAGAGAAGATGCGGATACATAAAATAGCGTCAGCGCCTGGATGTTCTCCTGAAGCTGTCTGTAGGCAAGGCCCAGCCTGTTTCCGATCTTCATCCAGACAGCTGAGATCACATGATGAAGCGGCGGATGGAAAAACGCCCATTTTTCCCTCGGATCTCCCGTCGGAAGCGATCGATTGAAATATATATACTCAATATATCCTGCGTGTCCCTCACCAACGCCGAAATCTATTACATCATGCTGCCTCGTCCATATGGCCGTGTAAAGCACATACAGTATTTTCAGGAAAATTCCCATAGCAATGATCAGATATACTACATCCGTCTCTTCATCCTTGAGCCTTCCCATCTGAAGTCCTGCAATTATCATTACAGAAAGAAATAAAAACAGATAAACCGGATTTTTCAGTGTCTCCTGTGTGGTATCAAGGCAGAAGCAAAGGATAAACACTACCGGTACAAGATATATGAACGGTTTTATCTCAAATGACGAATTTTGCATGCCTATATTATACTAGATTTTGGCACTTTTTAGAATTGTATTTTGATGATCGGGATGATAAACTTTTTATGTTTTCAGAACTTAAGGCAGGCGATAAGGATCCGTTTCAATACCGGACTGAACCGATCTGCGAAGCAGGTCGCATGCTCGGGCATAAACGCACTTTACGCCGGGTCAGTCCAGTATACGGAACAGATCATTACATCAGGCAAAAAAGGAGACATCATGGGCGGTTTTTTCGGAGTTGTGTCGAAGAGGGAATGCAAGTACGATCTTTTTTTCGGTATTGATTATCATTCTCATCTCGGAACGAGGCGTGGCGGCATGGCCATGTACGGTTCCAGAGGCTTTGACCGTGCCATCCATAACATCCAGAACTCTCCTTTCAGAACAAAATTCGAAAGAGATGTAGCTGATTTCGACGGATGTATCGGAATAGGCTGTATCTCAGATTATGAACCCCAGCCTCTTCTGATAAAATCACATCTCGGAAGTTACGCAATTACTACCGTCGGAAAGATAAATAATACGGATCAGCTCGTAAGGGATGCTTTTGCGGTCGGAAAGACACAGTTTCTCGAAATGAGCGGCAGCAATATAAATCCTACTGAATTAGTGGCTTCCATCATAAATCAGAAGGACACTTTCGAGGAAGGCATCGCTTATGCCGAGGAGATCATAGACGGCTCCATGAGCATTCTGATAATGACTGAGCACGGTCTTTATGCCGCAAGGGATCTTTACGGAAGGACTCCGATAATGATAGGCGGCAGGGATGATTCATACTGCGTATCCTTCGAAAGCTTTGCCTATATCAATCTGGGGTACAGCGATAAAAAGGAATTAGGTCCCGGAGAGATCGTATATGTAACCCCTGAGGGCTTTGAAACACTGAGGCCTGCTCAGGACAGTATGAAGATCTGCACTTTTTTATGGATATACTACGGCTATCCCACCTCTACCTATGAAGGCGTAAACGTAGAGACCATGAGATATGAATGCGGACGCCTTCTCGCCAAAAGGGATGACGTATCCCCCGATCTCGTTGCCGGTGTTCCGGACTCCGGAACTGCCCATGCGATAGGCTACGCAACCGCCTCCGGCATACCGTTTTCAAGACCGTTTATAAAGTATACGCCCACATGGCCGCGCTCCTTTATGCCTACAGACCAGAGCCAGCGTAATCTCATAGCACGGATGAAGCTCATACCGGTTAACGCTCTTATAAAGGATAAATCCCTGCTGCTTATCGACGACTCGATCGTCAGAGGGACACAGCTTCGGGAAACCACCGAGTTTCTTTATATGAGCGGGGCCAAAGAGGTTCATATAAGGCCTGCCTGTCCTCCCCTTCTGTATGGGTGCCGGTTCCTTAATTTTTCCCGGTCAAATTCCGAATATGACCTTATAACAAGAAGAGTCATACGGGAATGGGAAGGTGAGGAAGTATCCGACGAGGTCCTTTCCGAATACTCAAACCCCGATTCGGGAAATTACAGGGATATGGTCGAAGAGATACGAAAGCAGCTTAACTTCACTTCCCTGCGTTTCCACAGGCTCGACGACATGATCGAATCCGTCGGATTAGGAAGAGAAAAGCTCTGCACCTATTGTTGGGACAAAAAAGGTGATTGCAGAGGATGCAAGGCATGCGGATCAGGTAATGGCAATTAAACATCGTGCGTGATCATTTGACGTAATATATAATAACGTTTGATATTTATCTATTGACTGTTGTAAACATTGAGTATATTATTTATTGTGTGGAGATGAACTTTTTATAAAGGTAATTATAAAGGAAATGATTTGGCCTGCTTTGCAGACCGAATCGGCATAAACTAAAGTTTATGCTTAAGCGCGCGATTTGCTTCGCAAATCGGCGCAGAAATAAGGGAGCCGTTTCAACGGCTCCCTTACCCGATCCTTTCGGATCATTTGTCGTACGTATTGAGATCTTAATGGAATGAATGCTCACACTCTACATAATAATCCT
>JAIKXO010000098.1 GCA_024684065.1 Lachnospiraceae bacterium | reverse complement strand
GTGTGCTATCGCTAAAGCCGTCAAGCATTCGGTCCAGTTATTTAAGAATCGATGTACTAGGATATCACCTGCAGGACAGTGCCCTGCTGCCGATATCATGTCTGAAATACTCATTGTCAAAATGAAC
The DNA here is from genome assembly GCA_024684065.1 of Lachnospiraceae bacterium. The sequence continues at coordinate 2,607 of JAIKXO010000098.1, read as the reverse complement.
CTGCTTGACCAGCTTGTAGGCTTCATCAACGGCCTCTTTCAGGTTCGGCGCTACTGCGGTCATTCCCAGCACTCTGCCGCCGCTCGTTAAGAGGCGGCCTTCCTGAAGGCTTGCTCCCGCGACATACATGTTATCAAATACCGCTTCATCATCGACCGTTATCTCAAAGCCCTTCTCATAATGTTCGGGATAACCCTTCGAGGCCATGATCACACAGCACGCGCAGTCTGTGCTGAAGCTCACTTCGGTCCGGGCAAGAGTCCCATCCGTCACAGCCTGCATAACGGTCAGCAGATCGCTTTTCAGCAGCGGCAGCACCACCTGAGTCTCGGGATCGCCGAAGCGGCAGTTATACTCGATGACCTTCGGCCCTTCTTTCGTGATCATCAGTCCGAAATACAGGCATCCCTTAAAGGTTCTGCCCTCCTGCTTCATAGCCTTTATCGTAGGCAGGAATATGCGTTCCATGCACTCATCCGCAACCTGTTTCGTATAGAAGGGGTTCGGAGCTACAGTTCCCATTCCGCCCGTGTTAAGCCCGCTGTCGTTATCACCGGCGCGTTTGTGATCCATAGAGCTGATCATGGGTACCACGGTCTCTCCGTCGGTAAATGAGAGCACCGAAACCTCAGGACCTTCAAGGAACTCCTCGATCACGACCTTATCACCGCTGGTTCCGAATTTCTTGTCCTTCATCATGGAAATAACGGCTTCTCTCGCCTCATCCTTAGTCTGCGCTATGATCACGCCTTTTCCCAGAGCCAGACCGTCAGCCTTGACCACGACCGGCACCGGGGCAGTTTCAAGGTACGCCAGAGCCGCCTCCATATCATCAAAGGTTTCGTAAGCGGCAGTCGGAATACCGTATTTTTTCATCAGATTCTTTGAAAAAGCCTTGCTTCCTTCGATGATCGCGGCAGCTTTGGACGGTCCGAAGCACGGGATTCCTTTATCCTGCAGTATGTCTACAAGTCCACCCGCAAGCGGGTCATCGGGAGCCACCACGCAGTAATCCACCTTATGGGTTTCGGTAAAGCCTACTATCCCGTCAAAGTCCATTGCCTTTATGGGAAAACATTCCGCATCCCTTGCTATTCCGCCGTTGCCGGGGAGCGCATATATCTTCTCAACACTCTTATTTTCTTTCAGTTTTTTGATTATCGCATGCTCGCGGCCACCGCCGCCTATGACCATGATATTCAAGCTTAAGCCCCTCCTGTTGCTTATATTTCCTTATTGCAGCAAATCTCCATCTCTGTCTGCTTTATTTACGATCCGACAGTTCGTCAATATATTACCTGCTCAAACCGCCTCGCTATGTCAGGGAATGAGCGTGCTCAAACGCGCATTCCCGCACACACTTCCTCAGCCGCTTTCGGAAGCAGTATCCATTCCGCCTGCTCCATTACGCGTTTCTGCAGGATCTCGGGCGTGTCGCCCTCCTCTATATATACTGCCTTCTGGGCAATGATCCTGCCGCCGTCGGGGATCTCATTCACGAAGTGAACCGTTGCTCCCGTAACCTTGACCCCGTAGGCCAGAGCGGCCTCATGAACCTTCAGCCCGTAGAAACCCTTGCCGCAAAATGACGGGATAAGCGCCGGATGTACATTGATGATCCGCTCCGGATACCTGCGGGTAAAATCCGCCGACAATATGCTCATAAAGCCCGCCAGTATGATCAGTCCGATCCCATGCTCCTCAAGAGCCGCTATAAGCCTGTTTTCAAAATCCCGCTGAGGATCCTCTTCGGTGACTTTTTTCCTCTTCAGTACCGTAAGCGTCTCGATTCCCGCTTTTTTCGCGCGTTCAAGCGCATAAGCGCCTTCCTTGTTGGAAATGACCAGCTCGATCCTTCCGCTGTGAAGCTCTCCTTTTTCCTGCGCGTCTATAAGCGCCTGCAGGTTCGTGCCTCCTCCCGAGACCAGAACCGCAATCCGTACTTTCTTTTCTGACATGGGTCAATCCTCCCAATCGGCGATATGTATATCTTCGCAATTCTCCCCGTCCGAATCGCAGGAGAAAACAACCTTTATTCCGCAAATACGATCTTATCTGTGCCTTCTGTTATCTCTCCAATAATATAAGCATCCTCACCGCTGGCTTTGAGTACTCTAATGGCCTCATCCGCAGTTTCCTTCGGAACTACGATACTCATACCGACACCCATATTGAAGGTGTTGAACATATCGCGCTCCGGAATATCTCCCTTTTTCCGCAAAAGCCCGAATATCGCGGGAGTCTTTACAGCACTCTTATCGATCACGGCTGTCAGACCGTCGGGAATGCTCCTCGGGATATTTTCGTAGAAACCGCCTCCGGTGATATGGCTTATCCCTTTTACCCTGACTGTCTTCATCAGCTCCAGAACAGGCTTTACATATATCTTTGTAGGGGTGAGCAGCGCTTTGCCCAGAGTCGTTCCCAGTTCATCTATATGCTCGTTTAAGTCCGCGTTTTCTATGTCAAAGACCTTCCTTACCAGCGAAAATCCGTTGGAATGTATACCGCTCGAAGCAAGGGCGATCACTGTATCGCCTTTGACCATTCTGGTATTATCTATAATGTCCTTTTTATCCACTATCCCGACCGAAAAACCTGCCAGAT
>JAIKXO010000047.1 GCA_024684065.1 Lachnospiraceae bacterium | reverse complement strand
GAGGTTCAGAAATTAAATGACATGAACAGAGAGTTTCTTTTAAAGAATGAACTTGACTGGATAAAGAAGGATTATGATTTTATACTTATTGACTGCCCGCCCTCACTCAGTATGCTGACAATTAATGCAATGGTAACATCGGATTCTGTTCTTGTGCCGCTCCAGTGTGAATTTTATGCGCTAGAGGGTCTGGGTCAGCTGATATATACTGTAAGCCTGGTCAGAGAAAGGCTCAATCAGGATCTGGATCTTGATGGAGTGGTATTTACCATGTATGACGCAAGGACAAATCTTTCACAGCAGGTTGTTGAGAATGTAAAGGAAAGCTTAAAGGACTATCATTATCATATTTATGAAACACTCATACCGAATAATGTCAGGCTTGCAGAAGCCCCGAGCCACGGCCAGCCGATATGTTATTACGATCCAAGGTCTGTCGGTGCGGAGAGTTATTTAAAGCTTGCCAGGGAAGTAATAAAGAATAACCAGGAATAAAAGCAGGTTAGTAATAAAGATTGAATACTTAAATATGCGGAGGATCATAAGATAAATGGCACAGAAAAGAGGCCTCGGAAAGGGACTTGATGTATTAATAAGACCGAATCTGTTGCAGAATGAAAAGGTCAAAAATGAAAAAACCGAAGATGGCGGGGTCAGGAATATAAAAATAACAAAAATCGAGCCAAATCCGGATCAGCCAAGGGATTATTTTGACGAAGACAGTCTGGAGGAGCTCGCTGATTCGATAAAGAAAAACGGAATGATACAGCCAATCACCGTTGTTGACAAAGGCGATTATTATATGATAGTTGCCGGTGAAAGACGGTGGAGAGCAGCAAAGCAGCTTGGTCTTAAGGAAGTTCCGGTGATCGTCGGAGATTATACGGAACAACAGATTATGGAGATTTCTCTCATAGAGAATATCCAGAGAGAGGATCTGAATCCCATTGAAGAGGCAAGGGCTTATAAAAAGCTTCAGGACGCGCTGAATCTCAAGCAGGATGAAGTAGCGGACAAGGTTTCCAAAAGCAGGGCGGCTGTAACTAATTCATTAAGGCTTTTAAAGCTTGATGAGAAGGTACAGAATATGGTAATAGAAGGACAGATTTCCGCAGGACATGCCAGAGCCCTTCTTGCGATCGAAGATAAGGAAGAGCAGATCAGATTAGCCGAACAGATATTCGATAATAAGATGACTGTCCGTGATATCGAAAAATATATTAAGAATCTCGGAAAGCCTAAGAAAAAGAAGAAAAAAAATGACCTGGACTTTATATATAATGACCTTGAGGAGAAGATGAAGACCATTCTCGGAACAAAGGTAAGTATAAATGCCAAAAACGAGGATAAAGGCAGGATAGAGATCGAATATTATTCAAAAGACGATCTTGAAAGAATAACAGATATGATCGTGAACGGATAAATTAAAATATAACGTATAAAGGGGAGCCCCGACTCTGAAGAGGGTATGTCAGATATTTCAGGGGCAAAAACCCCTTTCAATAGAGGAGTAATATATATGGAGAGCAGGTTTTTTTCAGCGCTTGGATGGAATGTCGATCCGGGGGTCTTGTTTCTTATAGAATTTATATTGATCCTGGTTCTGCTTGTACTTCTTTTAGTGCTGCTTTCAAGATATAATACAATAAGGGTGAGTTATGAGGCTTTTATGAAAGGCCGAAAGGCCGAAAGCCTTGAAGAAGAGATAGCTCAGATATTTGATGATATTACAAGGCTTAAGACTGCGGCCGCCACAAATAACGCTAATATTTTAAAAATAATAGAGAATCTTAAGGATTCATATCAGAGGGTTGGAATTGTCAAATATGACGCTTTTAAGGAAATGGGTGGAAAACTAAGCTTCAGTATTGCGCTCCTTAATGATAACGCTACCGGTTTTTTATTGAATTCAGTACATAGCAGTGACGGATGTTATGTATATACAAAAGAGATCATCGAAGGTGAATGTGCTATTTCCCTCGGAGATGAGGAAAAGAAAGCGCTTATGCTTGCGCTGGAGGGAGAAAGCGTTGAATATAATATTTAATTCTATTTAATTACGAGGTAGAATATTTTGCATTCATATTTAAGAGCAGTAGGCTTCAGTGATATAAAATCGAAAAAAGAATTAAAAAAGCTTCTTAACCTCATAGTAACCGATCCGGATAACAGAGAATATGTGGAAGTTGAAGACAATCTGGCGCTTGTGGAGTATTATAAGTGTTTTACTCCCACTACCGGAGTATGTCTCAGGGGTGAATATGATAAGGAAGAGGAGCTGACACTCGATTTCTATTATCCCATCTGTATCGGTGATAAGGTGAGCACCGAGGAGGATGTCAATATAGAAAGGCATGCGGCTGAGCTTTCTTATGCCGGAGTATGTGAGGATTCGAGGGTCGGAGTTACTTTAATTTTTTATATGCAGAACGGGCTTGAGCTGGTAAGGAGAAACACTGACCAGGATTTTCCTTTTTCGGGAACAACGGTGACCTTTGCGGCCTTATCCACTCAGGGGATCATAATGCTCCCTATCAAAAAAGACGAGAAGGAAAAGGAAATGATAAAAAAGGCGGTTGAAGACAGAAATGAAAAGATCAACGCCGCCAGGATGGGAGATGAAGAGGCTATTGAAAGCCTTACCCTTGAAGATATCGATACCTATAATGTAATTTCAAGGCAGATACTCAAAGAGGATGTTTTCTCCCTTGTCGATACCTATCTGATGCCCTATGGCGTAGAGTGCGACCAGTATTCGATACTGGCAGAGATCGAGGATGTGACGCTTGAGGTGAATTCGATCACCGGAGAAGAAATATACATTCTTGATATTAATTACAACAGCATGCCGATGAAGATCTGTATAAATAAGAAGGATCTGCTCGGAGAGCCTCTCGCTGGCAGAAGATTCAGAGGAGTCATACTTCTTCAGGGTCATGTCAATTTTGATTCGGATTCACAGGGGGAGTGATAACGGCAGACCAAATCATCCTTTTTCGGACAGGCAAATATGTTTTATAAAAGGTTTTATAAAAGAAAGTGACGGGGAACTATCATTCCCCGCCATTTTTATTACAGTCGTTTTATTAAATCCCTCTGTCAGATTATTCCAGTAGCAATGAGCCGGGCGGACAAGCCTGCTTGCCTGCAGTTTGCAGTGATCACTGCTGATAGAACAGAGCTGAAGAAGAACTGCCGCTTGTCACATACCAGCGATCAGTGCCTTCAAAGCGGCTCAGGGTGATATTGACCTGATTTCCGCCTGCGTGGCTCTTAACCCAGTATACGATATTGAGTCTGCCTGATGAAGAAAGCGTCTGGTCATTAATGGTTTCGGTGTTGTTTCCGTTATAGTATAACTCGATGGTAACAGGCGCAGCCGGCTCAAAATTGTTGCTTCTGCTGCCTCCCTCAAAGTAAGCCTGGGGAAGCCAGGAATATTGTTTATCCTTAAGTCTTTCGTTAAAATAGGTGTCCCAGCCGGCTTTGCCGGAAACGCCGCCTTCAGTGTAGCCTCTTCCGAAGGGTTCAATATCGGCAAAAAGATACTTCATCATTTCCATGCCGTCATCATAATCCTTTGTAAGGCAGTTGACGGACCATACCCAATAAGCGGCGACACTGCGGGGATCCTTTACATCCACGGCTTCCTTTAAATCTTTCAGATTAAGAGGAGCCGGATCCTCAAGGACATAATCCTGATCTGTCTGCCACTCTCTCTTTAATTCAAATGGATCCGAACTGTCAGAGGCAGTTGCTGCCCCGTTTGTTTTTTTGTCTTTTTTATTAACATCGGGATCCTTCTTTTTGTCTGAATCTTTCTCAATGCTGTCGACATGTTTTCCTGTTCTCCTCTTAGGAGCGGAAAAAACCCTGCTTTCGACATATTCAGTTTGTACCGTGATCTCAGAATCTGCCTCAGCCTTAACATCTTCCTGTGCCTTTATAGGCATAGTCATGGCAAGCGCGAGCGCGAGCGTTGTACATAATGCGATTTTTTTCATTATATAACCTCCTTTTTTAAGTTTCTGGTAGAAATTATTTTTTATTTGTAAAAACCGGATTTATCCCAAAAAGGTTAAAAGCTGCGCCCCGATCCGGAATGTGAACGACCGGAGGAGCCTGAATAGGAGCTGCTGTAGGATGACCGGCCTCCGGAAGAAGAAGAGCTTCCGCCTGAGGATCTTGTCACCGGATCGTAAACCCTGTTCTTATCCGTACGGATGAACCTGTCAGATACTTTCGAAACTATAAGACTGTTCTTAACCAGATACGTATCAGCATTTTCCTTAAGGACCGGTGTTTCCATCTTCTTTCTTGCTTTGGACAGAGACACACCTGCAAAGATAAAGCCCGCCAGAAGCTCTAAAATTAATGTTACCGACCAGGACAGCATTGAACGCGGTACCCTGCCGGTTTCGAACATATGTTTTGTCTGATCCAGAAACCCTGTCAGAGCATCATTAAAATCACCCCAGAGTACAGTATTTTTGCAGCGTTTCGCAAGACGTCCCGAATTGGTTTCCGTAAGGATCTCCGCAGATTTTCCAAAGCCCCGGACATACGAATCTATGTCGGTTCCATTCCTGCGGTATACCGTCAGCATAATTCCGCTGTAATCGTCCCCGTAGCCGTAACCGTTAAAATAATAATATTTTTCCGTCAGATCTTCAATGGAAAGGCCTCCGCCGTTCGGTGAGGTAAAGATAACGATGTCTGTCTGCCAGTCATCGGATAAGGCCTTTGCCTCTGCGGTCAGGGCATTAAGCTCATCTATCGTTAAGATCCTGGCATTGTCGATAACCCTTGGCGCGTCCTCGTTATGAAAACGGGTAAAGAACTCTTTCGACTGAAGAGCCCAGTCCGAAAGATAGGGAGAACCTGTCAGATAAAGGTTTCTGAAATTTTCGATCCAGTTTGAAACTGCGGCGTAATAGGCTCCCTCTCCCAGATAAGCATAGAGCATATCATCTATCAGATTGGCGATATATTCCGTATAAAGCGCCCTGGTCTCACTTCCGCTGCAGCAGCACCATCCGCCCCGGTTATCGGGGTCCATACAGATCAAGAGACATGCTCCTTCATATTCCGGACCGATACCATAGCCGTTAAAATCATAGAAATCCGCCGCATAGACCTCGCGTGAAAGCCCATGAGTGGAAACATCGGTGAAGATCACGATGTCTTTTGAAAGCTCTTCTCTGATCTCGGAAAGACGTGCTTCCATTGTTGCTTCCTGCTCATCGGTGAAGATGTCTGCATCATCGACGACACGTTTTGCCTCTTCATCGTGGAAGGGTACAAAACTTTTCGGATCCGCAGGATACCAGTCAGGCATATTCGGATCCCGCTGTGCCTGTACATTAAGGGTTCCGTCTGTTTCCGCAGCCGTATCTTCCCCGGATTCCTTTATCGGAGCCGCCAGAGCGGAATTGCCCGATGTTTCCGGGTTATCTGATTCCATTGCTTTAAGGGCTTCGTCCGCCTCCGTATTGACGGCATCAAGGGTTTCGTCTAAATTCTCATCCTGCTCCGTAACGCTCAGCGCATCATTTTCAGAGATATCGGTCTCATTTTCGGCTTCGGTCTGTCCGGCGGGCCTTTCAGGATCTTCCACCTTACCTTCCATATAATTGCTGAGCATGCGGTATGTAGCATAGAGCGGCCCGTAGATCCCGTAATCTTCCCTGTATTTTGCAACGGATTCTTCTGTGAAATCCAGATAATTCCGGGATATCAGATTTTCTGCCCTGCCGTAAGCTTCGATCAGGACCTCATCGCTTTCAATATCCCAGATCATCATAAAGCCGTCCCTGTCGGGACCGTAACCAAACTCGCATTCATCGTAATGCATTCTGGCGGCTTCTTCGAGGGTAAGCCCCTCGTAGCGGTCGGGAGTAAGAGCGAGCAGTGCCAGATCTACCTCATATTGCTTCATAAATTCAAGGCAGTGTGAATCCAGGCTTTCTTCCTCTTCATCAGAGATTTCCCCGGAGGTATCAACGCCCCTGAAATAAGCCTCGCTCCACAGATCATCTGCATTTATCCGCGCAATTGGAAAAGACATAAAAAAGCAGAGCCCGATAATAAATGAAGCGAGTATATTTCTGATATTTATAATGGATGACTTTATATTTTCAGGTCTGTCCTGATGACAGGATATATTCATCATCTGTTTATTATCAATTATTCTCATGATCAGTACCCAAGCATATATTTGATAAAGGAAAACAGCATCAGCCCGCCTCCGAGGATCCCTACGCGAAGCCAGTAATAAGCCCTTGAAACACCCTCGTCGATCGGAAGCTCGCCCGAAACCTTCCCGGTCTGTCCGTTGACGGCGAAGGGATATTTCTTTCCGTTAAAAACCACATCAAACATATATACGGGAAAAAGCAGATATTTCGCCGACAGGCTTGCGCTCAGTCGTCCGCCTGAGGCCGATACATTGGTATAGCCTGCGCCCGCATGGGAATTGGCTGATTGGGCGGTTGTGGAGTGCATTCTTTTCTGTGCGTGCTTTGCGGTCTCATCCTTTGCGACATCGAAACGGTCCGCCGTAAAGCCCGCGAGATATCGCATGTCAAAGGGCTTTACATCCTTCATGTTAAACGGCTCAAGAGAATCCATAAGCGCATCCGATATCTTTTCCCCTGCATCTACCGGCACGTTTTCGAAAGACGCCTCTACATCCCTTGTCAGCTGGTAGTGATCAGTCTGGGTAACCCGGTAATCACCTTCACGGAAAGAGCTGTGTTGTTCAGCGCTGTAGGTCAGCCGTCCCGAAAGCTTTCCCGAAAAGACCCAGAAGGGAACATATACTCCCGTAACGTTTCCCAAAACACTGTCAGCAAAAAAACGTCTTGGAAGAAGCTTCTTTCCTTTATAATAATTTCTGACTGCCGCCGGCATCGCCTTTGAATCGATCTTAAAAGGGATCAGTCCGTCAGGACGCAGCTGTCCTGAAACCTTTTGCGTCAGAACGATATTGTTGCCGCAGTAAGGACAGGAGGTCGCCACCTGTTCAGGTGATGCGATGACCTCAGCGCCGCAGGAAACGCAGTTATAAATAGGAAGGCTCTGCGCATCGGGACGGGATGCCATTTCGTTCAGGGAATCAAAATCAAAGCCGTTAACGATACTGTCGGTATCCCCGGAAGTTTTCTCTTTTTCCGTTTTATTCTGCTTTTCTTTTTTTGCAGTGGCATCTGCCTTACCGGATATGCTTCCCTTGTCCGGCGGCTCCTTTTTTGAAGCTTTGATCTCCATTACTTTTCCGCAGTAATCGCAGACAAGCTTGTCCGACAGAGGGTCGAAGCGCATCGCCGCGCCGCAGTCGGGACACTTTTGTTCTTTTACAGATTCCATTAAATTACTCCTCTATTGAAAGGGGTTTTTGCCACTGAAATATCTGACATACCCTCGTCAGAGTCGAGGGCTCTTTATATACTGATGTAAGTTGTTTATTTCCGGATCAATGATCATTGACAAAAAAGCGCGATCGTTATCCGTTGGTATATACCATATATTATGACTGAGACATCAAAAGCAAATGACTTTCAGCTGATAATCATGAAGAATACGGAAGATTGTCAAACAGTTCATCGGGATCTTTTCCGTTTATCAGCCATCCGTCGTCGGTTTTTTCAACGTACACAACCCATCTTTTTTTATCTTCGCTCCTTATGATCAGAGTACCTCCGTTCTCGGTGATCCTGTAAGGCTGTACAAGAGTTCCGCTTTTAAGAGTTCCGCCTGATGCTCCAAGGGCATTGGAACCCTCCTCTACATATTCTGCGTCGATATCCTCTTTAACCTCTATATACCAGTAATCTTCCGGCATATAGTATTTTGAATAACCGGTCTCATCCGGATAGCCCTCCCAGTCGATGCAATAATCCGCCGTTACAAAATTATCGCCCATAATACTGTCTTCGGTCATCAGCTTAAAGTTTCCGGGATCAACCGGCTGATAACCCGGAAGATAAACAATACCCTCCGTTTCGTCAATGAGATCGTCTTCATCAACATACATCATGAACTTCATGTTACCTTCGGCACAACCTATATAGTAGAGGGCCTCAGTATCGATCCCGTAGATAAATATCCGCTGATAATCATCATATGTTGTAGTGTCAATATAGATGTAGTCCTTTCCGTTATTATGCGCGAGATACGCATTCAGTTCATAGCAGTCATCTACTTCGGAGAGCTCGCATTTCGTATCGTTCCATAATAATGAAACGCCGTGCAGATAATCCCCATCGTCATCCGGCTCCCAGATAACGGAGAAGGGTTCAGCCTTTCCGTCCCCGTCAAAATCGAACCAGTAGATGTCCATGAAATCGCCCTTAGCAAGCTCAATAAAGTAATTATCGGGAACCTGCATATACTTGTCATTAAACAGCTCGGGATATTCGGAAAAAGCTAAGAAGATCGTGCTTGGTCCGTCGTCGAAGCCCGTCAGGGAACCGTTAAAGATAAGCGTCAGTCCCTGATAGTCGATCGTGAAGGAAAGACCTGCGGGATCGCTTATGATCATATTATTCTTAAGAGCCTTGTTTACGATCTTTAAAGCTTCTTCCTTCCATTCATCCACATAAAAATCAGTGCTCTCAAGCGCATGCTCTGCGGCTGTCCTCAGGGATTCTTTTGAAACGACCACATCCAAAAGATCTATATATTCGCCGGTCTGCGTATCGATATTTATCCCCAGCGCTTCGCTGTCAATGTAGTCGGGGACAGCCGTGGAGTTATTATACTGGGTAAAGGATAAAAGGACATCATCCGCCCTGTTCAGAGACAGCCTCCGTTCATAGGCAAAGGTCGGCCATTCATCATCATTCGGTGTATACAGGCTGTCGATCTGGTTTTTCATTGTTTTAAAGAAGGTTTTTATGGCTTTACGGCTCTGATCGTTGTAAGTGTCAAGCGCCTCTGAAAGAGCCGGATATTCCTCCTCTGAAACGGTATAAATATCGGTATAGGTATAATAAGAATAACGGTCGCCATACTCTTCTTCATTTTCCGGATAGTTTACTTCCATAGACCAGGATAACGGCAGTGTCTTTATTATGCCTTCGTTTTCCGTGTTCTTTTTTTCGTTATCTTCCGTTTCTTTCCCGGATAACTCTTCATATTTGTAAGTGACTGTCGCGGCATCGCTTTCAAAATTCATATTCTCGTTACCCAGAGGAATTTCACCGGTGTACACATATCGTTTGTAGAAAAGCTCCGGATAGTCTTCAAAGGGGATCAGAACAGAAGGAGCTAAAAGCTCCTCGGGACCGAAATCATATTGGTAGAAATATACCCGCATTCCATCGTAATCAAGAGTCCAGTCCAGATACTCTCCGTTATCCTGAAGCCTCGTTTCCACAACATCTGTAAACAGCTCCTCAGCGTCCGGATTTTCGTTAAAAAATTCATTATACTGCTCTGCCTTTTTAATTTCGGTAAGTAAAATCTCCGGGAGACTGTCAATTTTCTTTACCACTTCATTAAGATGGATGCTCCTGCCGCTTTCCGGATCGAAAGTGAAGCCTCGCGCTAAGATATTTGATGAAGCCTCGTAGGAAAGCATCTCGGAAAGCGCGTAGGAGAAGACCAGGCTGTCCGTTCTCTGGGGAACATAGTGAATTTCATCCCTGAATTCAAGAAAGACATCCTTATCTGACTGATCTAACGCATTTCTGGCATATTCATAGTTCTGTGTAAGAAAGCCTTCAAGATCATCGTTTGCGTTCTTATTTAAATAGTCAATTGTCTCTGCGAGCTCCGGCCATTTTTTCTTATCACCGTCGGATAAGAGGATCTCATAATAATTGCCGCTTATCAGCGTTTTTTTGTTATCCTCTACTTCCATAGGATGGCTTTTTACTGTATATTCTATGAGTTCGGTTTCCGTAACGGGCTCATCCAGTATATCTGAAACGCCCGTTGTTTCGGTTTTTTCAGGCTCTTTTTCAGCCGGTTTTTCAGGTTCCGTCTTATCAGCGCCTGAGTCCTGAGGCTTTTGAGTTTCCGTTTCTGTCTTTTTATCATCGTCAGAGGCTGACTGCTCTGTATTATCCGGATCTTCTTCGATAATGCCGGTATCTCCGGGGCCGAAGCCTCCGAAGCCATCGAAGCAGTTGTCGATCTCGGTATTGATCATTGTGACATCGGCCGAATCGGTAAAGGTTCCGTTTAAGTTTCTCAGGCTGCATTCAATAAAGGCCGCCGGCTTTTTGCCGAATTCAAACATCGTGTATCCTTCGCAGTCATGGAAATCCGTGCCTATGAAGTTAATATGTTCGGTATCATAGGTATAAACACAGCCATAGGTACAGTCGTGCACATCACAGTAAAGCATTGATATGTGGTCACACTCGAAAGCATCAAGCCCGTAGGCTCCGCAGCCGTAAAGCTCTGTGGCGGTAATGGTAATATTGCTGCTATTTGAAAAGCAAATGACATCTCCCGCGCAGTCCCCCAGCTCCGGCCTTTCGGTATGCCCTATGACAAGAGCGTCGAGAATGATATTATCACATCCTGAAAAACGGAGCACATCGGTATAACGGGGATCACTGACAAGTTCAGACGGTTCAAACCGGTCCTCAGAGGTTATGGTAAGGTTATTTATATTCCGGATCATGAATTCCGGATCGTCCTCTGTAGAGGAGTTATAGATCCCGGGCTCGTCCATGCCTTCTTCCCATATCTTTACATCCTTCGATTTTTCAAGATATTCTGTCAGGTTGTAGGTACCCGGTGCCATTATGATAGTGGTATCATCCGCTATGGCATCTGCAAGTTCTTTTACTGTGCTTACTTCCTTAACCGTCTGTTCACCCGCCCATACACTGTCAGGAAAAAAGATGCTTAAGCCAAAAGCGGCAAAAATTCCTGCTAAAAACAATCCGATTCTTTTTTTCTTCAAAGCGTTACCTCCTGTTTTTTTAATATCCCTGCAAACATTAAACCGAAAGGATCTGATATACTTCAGGCCGTGAATGGTCCCTTCGAAAATTCCGATTTCCCGGGCAGGAAGCCAGATCTAAATGATGACATTATAGAAACCTGAGTTTACGATATTTGAGCTGTTTCCGAAAAAAAAACTATCTATCAGTATAATACTATTACGGCAATTAATAAAGTAACAGCTGCTGTTTTGAACCCTGCTCACCGTTAGACCTGACCGGATGGTATTTTTTGGAAATTTCTACCATAGGTTTAATGACAGGCAGAAAAAAATATAGTATAGTTAAACAAACACCAGACAGAGCATTTTCCGTGTAGGGGAAAAGCTGATTATAATGTTTCCCGGGCGAAACCAGTTCGACATTTGTTTACAAATGTCGGATAAGCTGGCAGGCACGAAATGCTTTTCCTTAGATACCGATGATCAGGCTTATGACCGGTTCGAATCCGGTCCGTCGGCTTTGGGATGCTAACAGCAATATCAAGCACATGACTGTTAATCATGATTTTTCACGCATCCTGAAATGTGACCCTCACAGCAATATTATGGCATGATCCAGTATAATTGACTGAATTTTACGGTTCAAATCCGGAAATTAAGGGTCATGAAGATTTCCGGGCGCAGTTCTCTGCGTCCGGAAAACAGAAATTAAAACAGCGGAAAGGAGGAATGGACATATGAATTTCGCTGAAGCGGCAAAAACGGAAGCTGCATTTACAAGAACTGAAAACGATGCCGTGGCACTGAATACGACAGGAGATGCAAGGCTTGATCTTTTTGGGACCGTCGGTTCTTTAAGAAAAGCCGAAAAGGAGCGGATCACCCGTCTTTTCTCTGAGGCCTGGAAGGCGGATCCGCTGTTTGCGACAAAGATTGTCTTCTATGCGCGTGATATCAGGGGCGGACTGGGTGAACGGGACACCTTCCGTACGATCCTTACGTTTATGGCAGAATATCATCCTGAGGGTCTTCGCAGGAATCTGGATCTCATAGGAGTATACGGCCGTTATGACGATCTGTACTGTCTGATCGGAACTCCTTTAGAAGATGAGATGTGGGCTGCCATGAAAAAGCAGTTCGAGGAAGACCGTGCAAATCTCGGTAAAGGGAATGCTATCTCACTTTTGGCAAAGTGGATAAAGACTGCCGACGCTTCGTCTGAGAATACCAGAAAACTCGGTATCCTGACAGCTCAGAAGCTTGGATACAGTGTGTATGAGTTTAAGCGCCTTGTACGCGCGATGAGAAAACGTATCGGTATCGTTGAGGCATTTATGTCTGCGGGAAGGTGGGATGAGATCCGCTATCCTGCGGTTCCTTCCCGTGCTATGCTGTTATACAGGAACGCGTTTATGAGGCATGATCCGAAACGTTACGGCGAATTCCTCAATAAGGCGGTAAACGGTGAGGAAACGATTCATTCCGCTACTCTTTTCCCATATGATATAGTGGAAAAGGTGATTAGAATGGAAGACTGGCGTATAACGGATATCTCAGAGGATCCCGCTTTGGAAGCCCAATGGCGCCAGCAGCCGGATTATGTGGAAAAAGGCACAAATGCCATTGTGATCGCCGATACCTCCGGCTCCATGATAGGAAGGCCCATGGCGACTTCCGTCGGCCTTGCGGTATACTTTGCAGAGAGAAATACCGGAGCCTACCATAACATGTTTATGTCCTTTTCCGGAACTTCCCGTATTCAGGTGCTGAAGGGCGAGACCCTGGCACAGAAGATCGGAAGCATTAATATGGATGACTGGGAAGGTAATACAAACCTGAGAGCCGCCTTTGAACATGTACTGGAGATAGGGATACAGGATCATGTTCCCGCTGAGGATATGCCTAAATCGCTTATTGTCATTTCCGATATGGAAATAGATTACTGCGGGGACAGGGACTGGACTTTTTATGAGATGATGTCTCAGAGATTCAGCGAAAACGGCTATACTATCCCGAATATAATCTTCTGGAACGTGGCAAGCAGGCATGATGTTTTCCATGCGGACAAAAACCATATCGGCGTCCAGCTTGTAAGCGGACAGTCCGCCGCCGTGTTTCGCCAGGTCATGCAGTGCGTAGGCCTGAATCCGGTCGAGGCAATGGAAAAAATCATCAATTCCGAAAGATATGAGGCTGTAACGATAGGCTGAAAATCTGTAAACCGGGAGAATCTGACACTTCATTACAGATTTTTTAAAACTAAACAAAAAAGCCCGGAAAATCCCGGGCTTTCTGTATAAAAGCGTATTTTCTATTCAAAATATATGATATTCTCTGCCATTCCCTCCTCATCCGTATGACCTGAGTCAAACGGGATCGCGCATATATGCCAGCCGGTCATGCGATAGCCCGTGCGCCATCCGATGTCATATTCACTGTCAGCCTCTGCATCCGCATATATCACAAAGGCAGTTTCTGTTATGGATTCCATGTCCTGTATTATCGAGCAGCTTTCATAATTGCTTCTGTTTATGAAATCCTTTACCAGAAGGCATTCTTCGAATACGTCATTATAATAAAACAGGTCGTTTCCCTTATCCCCGTCTCCCATATATGCCTCATACGGCAAATGCCCGGAAATATCAAGTACACCTTCCGTATCAAAGTAAAATACAGGAACAACCGGATCCGGACCTTCGCCGTCATATGTACCCGGAACATCATCACTATTAAGAGCAATTTCAAGGCTTCCCTCATCCCCGGGTCTTGCTTTGACAATTTCCCATCTGCTCAGGAAATGTCCTGTTCCCTCATAGTATCCGAGGGATACGTATATGCATCCGTTAAGGAATCTGAACTGTTCGGGTTTTCCATAGCCGTTGTCCGCATTGCCGATCATTCCAAGCTCGGTAATATCCCCTTTTTCATCAACCGAACATAATATACGGTTCCCATTTGCATTTTCGAACATAACGATCAGAGTTTCTCCGGCAAATCCGACATACCCGTAATCTATGTTCTCACCGCCGAGGCGTACGATCTCTTCGCCATCCTTATATAACACTGTACATATGGTTTGTCCGCCGTATTCCTCCACGGCAAGGATTCTTCCGCTTTCCGATACGCCAAGAGGCAATCCCTTACAGAAAAAGGATGATTCCTTCGTTACCGGATCATAAAAATTCGTACAGCTTGCATCAAACAGATCAGGATCTGTTACTCCGATAAAAAATCCCCCGGGGCAGGCATACAGCTTTTCTGTTCCTTCCACAGTACCGATTTCTGCCCATTCACAGGTATTTACGTCATAAGATATTAGCGGACAGTTAACGGCATGAAACTCGGTACTGAGAAAATTTCCGAAAATCGCCCCCTCATCCATTGATTCAGGCCGGATATTCCTGAAATAAACCTTATCCCCGATCCTTACAAAGTAGCTGCCGTTGTTGTATACCTGTCCTTCCTCAAAAGCACCGGCGAAATCGAACTCAGTTTCGGAGTTTCCGGCTTCTTCTGTTTCTTCCCCTGTTGTATCTTCGTTTTTATCAGATTTTATATTATTAACAGGCTCCGCTTCGTCCCCGCCGTCGTCCTCTGTATCTTTCTCTTCGGATATAAGGATGACATTATCCGGCTTTTCCATAAGATCAATTTCGGCAATTTCGGATGGCCCTGAGCCACCACAGCCTGCAAGAAGCATAACGCTCATCAAACAGATCAATGCACTTTGTATTTTTTTCATAAATATATCCTGTCCTTCTTTTTTACTGCCGCAAAACGTATGAACTTTTTTACGGTTATGGTACTAATTATATACAAAAAGAGACGGTATAACTACCCCCAGGTTTTTGGATGAGCATCTCAACCAAAAATCTGTATCGGCGGCCGGAATTGATTCTTATGGAAACATTACAATGGGTTGTGATATAATATACAGCTGATATCACAGGGAACAGTGATATTATACCACTATCCCGGTATATGGCAGGTGCTGTGACTGATGAAACGTATCATGTTAAAAAATCAAGAAGGATCACATGTAAATATGAAAAATGAGATTCCGGAAATGAGAACTGAGACGAGAATAAGTATACAAAAATTGTCGATTTTTTTATTTGCAGCATATCATCTTAATATGATGGCGTGCAGCATCTATACAGACAGCCTTATAGGCTGGAGCGGAACGCTTTATTATATAAAAATACTGATGATGGTTCTGGGCTATGCAGCATTTTATGGCAGCCGTGAGGCAGTTGGCAGCCCTACTTGGAGAAAGTACCTGTTGATCGCTTCCAATGTCATATACTCCGCCGGTTTGCTGCTGTTAATGATCATAGATAATATCGTGATGATTACAGGAGTATCACTGGTGGTTATGTTTGTCCTGGGATATGTGGGAGGAGCAGTGTATTATTTCCTTTCGCTGAGAGTATCCGGGAATCTGCATGGTGGGAGAATTATAGGATTGGGAGGAGCGCTTGCTTATATTCTTCATTATGTGCTGTGGGCGATGCTCAGGCAGGAGATCATCATGATCGTGGTCCTGCTGACACTCTTTGTCTTTGTTACATATATCGTTATCCGTAATCCCAAAGAATGGGCAACTTCCGATCCGCTGCCCTATGCGGATAAGATGAATAACGAGGTCAGACAGGATAACACAAGGGCGCTGTTTTTACTGTGCGGGCTGACTGTGGCAGCTCTTTTGTGCATGGGCAGGGCACACAGGATAGTTTTTAATACCTATGTTGATCAGGCGGGGGTTCTGTATGGATTGGCGAGACTCTTTGCAGTGCCGTCCTATTTGATCATAGGACTGTTGTATGATAAGAAAAAAAGGAGTGAACTATCAGGTATAATGCTGCTTTCCATGATAATAACAGTGTGGATTCCGGCAGATTTTGTTTATATGTCCGTAGTGGTTCAGTATATTCGTCAATTCTGCGAGTCTTTTATGATAGGTTATATCACCTTTTCGTTCTGGCTTCTGGCACCAAGGACAGACCGGCCCGAATTATGGGCAAGCTTTGGAAGGATCCTGATGGGGTTCGAATGTCTGACAGGCCTTCTGTTCACATACATCCGAAATGATAACATCATGATGGACTATATGATATGTATTGCTTTGACAATATTGACAGTGGGTCTTGTAATATCCGAAATAACCGGCATAATTCAGTCGGAAGTCAGGGAAGTTACCAGACAGGATATTTACAGCGAAGTGGTATCCCTGCAGCAGGAAGAGGAGAAAAACCGACGAATACTGTTCGGACTTACCACGCAGTTCAGATTGACACCAAGGGAAACCGATGTTGTAAGGATCATCCTGAGAGAAAAAGATATACGAACAAATGAAATAGCGCAAGAGTTGGAAATATCACGGACAATGGTCTATCGATATATCAACAGTCTTTATGAGAAAACCGGAACTGATGAAAAGCATGATCTGATCGGTGTACTAAGCCGTGAATGATGTTGTGAATTAAACCGGTTTTCCGTAGATTTCACACGATTCAGCCCATATTCAACCTTTTTTCAACCTATCTATCATTACCCTTTCTTTCTACAATCACTTATATAAACAATTTGCAGAAAGGATGTTTTGTGATGAAAGTGAAAAAGGGTAGAAAGGTATTATTCTGGATATTCGCTACAGCGCTGACCATAATCATGGGAGCCGGTTTGGGGATTCTTTTACAACCTGCAACGGCAATGGCTGAGGATACTATCACTTATCCGGCCGAGGGGCAAATAATTGGAGTAGTGGTTAATTCTCCGTTAAACATACAATGTACTACTGATTCCACATCTAATGTGGAGTGGGTGATTGATTTCGGCAGCAATCCAATTCCTGGGTCCGGCATTGGTATTAGTAATGACGGGAAAATAACCGGAACACCTACCAGTCCAGGGATATACCGTATAAGAGTTTTATTAACATACCCAGGTCAAACTGGTTACGTCCTTCCTCAGCGTGATTTCACTTTGAATGTTTATCCTGCTGTTGCTGTTGCTCCGGCTGACGGGAGTACAATTGAAGTGGAAGTTAATACACCGTTAAACATAGAATGCTCTTTAAGCGATGATTCCATATCTGGTGCTTGGTATATTACTTTACCCCAAGGGCTTGACGGCGTAAGTTCGAGTGGAAGGATAATATCTGGAACACCTACTAGTATAGGGGAATACGCTATAAGAGCCATGTTTTTTAATACTTCTTCTGGTCCTGGTGCTTTTCGTGCCTATACATCGAACTTCCGTTTGAAAGTTATTCCTGCAGGCTCAGGTGGTGGCAATACTGGCGGGAATACAGACGCAAATGCTAACGCAGGATCAGCTACTTCTACATCAAATGCTACCGCAACGACATCTGCATTAACTCCCGAACAGCAGGCACAGATGTGGGCTGAGTATCAGGCTCTGCTTGCTCAAATGAAAGCTGCAGAGGCAGCAAGTGCTCATCATCATGATTATGAGTGGATTGAGACCAAGCCTGCCACAGAAGATGAGAACGGCGAATATGTATATAAGTGTAACTGCGGAAACGTATTATATAGAGTGCCTACCAATGCGATGGGGGTGTTTGTGAAG
>JAIKXO010000332.1 GCA_024684065.1 Lachnospiraceae bacterium | reverse complement strand
AGGACGGGCTTTACCTGTGAGCTGATATACTTATCATATTCCCCGCTTTTTGAATGCGGAAAGATCCCGCCTCTTTCAATATTTGAAGCGTCCCCTATGACGACCCCGTATTTTCCGTTCGCGATATATGCGACCATATCGAACTGCTTGGCAAGTATCTTATTTGTAAGGGTCTCGTTTACCTTGTCTCTGTTGCACTCCTTCTCCGTGATAAAAGCAATGGTGTTTCCGCTCGTCGGATGTGTGGTCAGGACGGCGGTATAATTGACATAGCAGACAGTTCCGTCTGACCGCTTCGAAAACAAAAACATTGATATCTTTGAGGTTCCGTTTTTATAAAGCTCAAGGAGGTTTCCCGGCCCGAAGGTATTAAGAAAAGCCTCCTGTTCGGTCAGTATCGGGAAGTTCCCGGCCCTTAGCCTGACTATCTCGGAGTAGGTATACATATCGCAGTCCGTGACAAAGAGATCCTTTCCGCGGATATCCTCGCAATAGTCTTTAGTAAGATTTACCTGAAACATTCCCAGAGTGCTCTCATCCTCTCTGTAGAACCTGTCTCCGAGCTCCGTATAGGAATTACGCATACGGTCTTCATATTCCTTGAAAGCCGTTACATCATTATAGGTACAGTAAATATAACCGGTGCCGAAATCATCGATAAAAGCGCAATGTATGCTGCACCATATGATATTTCCCTTTGCTGTGATCTTTCTCACTGTAATGGTGCTTTTATTATCGACCGTGCTTCTTTTTTGTATAAACGCCCGTAAAGCCGGCCTGTCCTCGATGTGTGTGGTTTCAAAGTCCGGCCGGTTCATTAAGGCAACGGCTTCCTCAATGGAGCATTCCATCATTTCCGAAAATTCATCCGATGCAAAAATACACTTAAAAAAGCCGGCATCATTCTTTTCAAACAGGACGGCATTATTCCTTAACTGAATAACATTATTGAGAAAGAACTCCCTTTTCTCCGTGTTGCCATCACTTAGTCTTTTATCGTTAGGATCCGTGCCCATATAACACCTCGGTACGCCGTTTAACGGCCGTATTATATCCCCTTAAAAATCCGTACAAATCCCGGGAGCGATCTGAAAAATACTCTCCGAAAGCCCCGGAAAGGCTTAAAATATTCAATTTTAAGTATACTTAAAAAAAACGGAAAATTCAATAATGCTCAGAATATTGTGTCGTGCCCTTTTGACGCCTTAATCATTATGATGTGAGGGTTTAAAGTGATATCAGGTGTCGTTTTGACGCATCTGCCGGATTATGGTACACTGTTTTTACATTGGCACAACATTCTGTTTATACATGACCACCGTCTTTTTATCCGCTCCGAAAGGGAATAAAAAATGAAGAAGATTATGATTGTTGATGATGAACAGATATCCCTGATGATGACAGATCATATCCTTTCCACATCATATCAGACGTATGCCGTTTCCTCCGGAGAAGAAGCCATAGAGGTCTATGAAAGAGAGCGCCCGGATATGGTGCTTTCGGATCTGAGGATGCCGGGGATCACCGGACTGGAACTGAAACGTATTCTCCAGGATAAATATGATGAAAATATACCTTTCATGTTCATGACCGCCGACCGGGATGACGAAACGGAAAGCAGGGGCTTTGAAAACGGAGCCATGGACTTCATACGTAAGCCCTTCCGTGCAGATGTTTTGCTGAGAAGGATAGACAATATACTTAAGACCGTTGAAAAGCTTGCACACTTAAAAAACGCCGCTTCGACCGACCGGCTGACAGGGCTCTTAAATAAAGCCTCCTCTGCCGAAGAGATCGGCTTCTTGTGCAAAAGCACCCAGGGCGTCTTAATGATGATAGACTTAGACAGCTTTAAGCTGGTCAACGATCTCTATGGCCATGCCGCGGGGGATAAGCTTTTAGCAGACTTTGCGGACATCCTGCGTTCAGCCGTAAGACATAATGATATCATAGGAAGGATAGGCGGGGATGAATTCATCGCTTTCTGCCAGAATATATACGATGAATCAGTGATCGCGGAAAAGACGGCCTCGATCAATGAGCAGCTCCTTTCGGCCGCAAGGATGATAATGGGAAAGGACATGAACATTCCCTTAGGGGCCTCCATAGGCTGTGTCTTTGCGCCTGATGAAGGCAGTGATTATCCAACTCTCTTTAAAAAAGCCGACCGGGCTCTTTATGTCGTTAAAAAGAGCGGCAAACATGGCTATAATCTGTACAGGGACAGGGATAACGAAAAAGGGGACATGTCCGTTTCATCTTCAAGCATCGAAAGCCATGTTGCTGTATTAAGTGAGCGTAACCGCCCAAAAGGCGGGTTTGTCCTATCCATGGAGGATTTCAGGCTTATATTCAGGTTTTTATGCCGGGTAAACGCAAACTATGACAGAACCGTATGGATATTGCTTTTCTCCCTGAAAACGGAAGGATCTTTTGATGACCATGCGCTCCCCACAGATGAATTTCTCGAAGTCCTGCGTTCCAGTCTCAGACAGAGCGATATCATCACCCAAAGCGGCAGGAACCAGTTTATGGTGCTGCTCCTTGAGATCACGGCTTCAAACCTTGAGATCGTAACTGACAGGATACTTAAAAAATGGGATTCGTCAGATGCTTCAAGGTTCTGCAGGGCGGACTATGAGATAGATCTGCTAAGGAGCACTGTATAAGAAAAGACCGGCTCAACCGGTCCTTCCATAGCGCCTTTTCCCATAAACAGCCTGTCAGTCCCAGCTGTCATCATAGTCGTCGTCTGAGAAATCATCATCGCCATCCATATCGTCGTCCATATCATCAAAGCTTTCATCATCAAAATCCAGGCTTTTTGCAGTATGTTTTTTGGGCATCGGTACAGGATTTTCAAGCGGCTCGCCTTTCTTCGGCTTTTTCTTATCCTTACCGGAAGCCTTTTTATTCACAGACTTATCCTTATCGTTATCTTTCCCGGCCTTATCCTCAGAGCCTTTGTTTTTTGCGGATTTGTCTTTTGGACCGTCATAATCATCATAATCATCATTAAAGTCATCATCATTAAAGTCATCATAATCACCATAGTCATCGAAATCGTCATATTTCGCTGAAAGTCCCGGCTTTGCGGACTTATCCTGCTTCTTATCGGATTTCTTTTCGGATTTCTTATCAGGCTTCTTTTCAGATTCCTCTTCGGATTTCTCTTTAGATTTCTCTTCGGATTTTTTGCCGGTCTTTTCAGCCTTGTCTTTTTTCTTTACCGGTTTCCCGGTCTTTTCTTTATCGTCTGCATCTTTATCTTTTGCGGTATCTGTATCTTTTCCGGCCTCTTTATCTTCTTCGTTCTCCGCATCAGCAGACTTGTCAGCCTGTTTCTTATCGGCAGCGCCTTTTTTCTTTACTTCCTTATTCTTACCGGCGCCTTCCTTCTTCTGCTCCTCTTCCTCTTTCTTTATCTCTTTATAAAGGTCGTCATCCTCGCCTATAAATATAAGCGCCCTTGCCCTGCGCAGCTGTTCCTCCTTCTCTTCCTCCGAAAGCTCTTCCTCTTCCTCTTCTTCCTCCTCCTTCTTTTCGACAGACCATATATCTTCCTCAACAAAGGCCTCGGGATGCTGGTTCTCATACATATAAGAGAGCCCGGCGCAGGCAAGGATTATAAGGAGCTCGAAAATATAAAAACTGTCTCCGTCCGGCATTGCCTTTATAAATGCGACAAAAGGCACTCCGGTCGTCATAAGCATGGATGGTATGGCTTTATTGCTTTTATTCTTAAAAAGAAAAACAACGCAGCTTATCGAAAGCACCAGCGCAAACATGTAAAAAAGGCTCGATGAAAGCTGAAGCCAGGATGCCTGAAGGGGAGAAACCCCTCCGCCCTGTATATCGAAGAGGAAAATATAATTATCTGTTATGCTTTTATTCTGATTGCTTATGCTGTTTTGAAAATTTTCGTATACCTCTGATAATTCATATTTTGTTCCGGTCTCTAAATCCGACGCAAACCGAAATCTCATCCCGAAATACCTGAAAACCTCGGAAAATGGCACCCCTAAAACAGCGCTCTTTATAGCAAGAAGTATGAAAAAAACCAGCAGGAATACGGAAAATGTAATGAAAAAAGCCTTTATACTGTCCCTGGAAAAAATAAGGTAATGCAGTATCATCAAAATGACGAAAATAACGGACGCAGGCTCTGTGGCAAGCATTACGGCACCGGAAACGGCAAGCAATCCGTCAAGGAGTATCCGCCTCACTCTTCCCGGCTCTTCCGCCAGATAAATATGAACATACAGATCGAACGATAATAATACCGTCATTGTGAAAAAAAGAACGGAATTATATGAGTAAACCACATATGACTGTGAAGGAATGAACAGTGTAACCGCAAAGGCGATAAATCCGCATATCCTTCCTCCCACTGCCTGCGCCGTATGTGCAGCAAATACCGCGATCATTATAAGAAGGGCTGCATTCAGATATACCACTGCCCCGGGATTAACGGAAGTGAATTTAAAAACTATGGCTAGAAGGATCGCATAAGCGTAATCGGTAGGATTGATGAGAGATTTGGTGACAACATCAAGGCTTCCCTTTAAAGTCCCCTCCGTCAGAAATGAAGCGACCCTGAAAAAAAGCGCGTCGTCAGGCGGCAGAGAGTTTACCAGTGAAAACCTTTTGTACAGGAAAAAAAAACCGATCGCGATCATGAGTACGATCTCGATGATCGTATAGCCAATAGACGAAGCACCCTGCGGCGAAATGGCAATAAGCTTGGTGATAAGGCTCATCAGTACAAACACCAAAACAAGGATTCCTCCAAAGATCAGTATATAGAAGAATCCTTCGTTCTGTGCGATTATCTGATTATAAATAGTAGAAAACAGGATAAAGACAAGTACGATCAAGGTAATGATCCCGATCGCTATCGCCGCCCTGCCGCCTTTCTGATGCATTTAAAGCCTTATCTACTCCTCCCAGTTATGATATACAGCCTGGACATCATCATCCTCGTCAAGCAGATCAAGCGTACGCTGTATACTCTTGATCGCTCCCTCATCGGTGAGCGTCACGTAATTCTGGGGTATCATTGTAACTTCGGCGGATAACATCGGGATGCCGGCATTCTCAAGTGCAAGCCTCACCGCCTCAAATTCGTCCTCTCCCGTAAGGATCTCATAGCTGTCCTCTTCTTCTGAAAAATCATCTGCCCCTGCATCCAGAGCCATCATCATCAGCTCATCCGGATCCATCTCTGTTTCCTCCTTATCGATGATGATCTGGCCTTTTTTGTCAAACATATATGAAACACAGCCCTGGTTTCCGATATTACCATTGCCCTTTGTAAAAGCCGAACGGACATTTGCGGCTGTCCTGTTCTTGTTGTCGGTAAGGGCATCTACGATTATGGCAATGCCGTTAGGCCCGTAGCCTTCATAGGAAACATACTCATAGTTTACGTTTCCGGCATCCCCGGCCGCCTTCTTTATTCCTCTTTCTATGGTATCGTTAGGCATATTATTGGCCTTTGCCTTCTGGATCACAGCCTGGAGCTTAAAGTTGTTGCTCGGATCCGGCCCGCCCTCCTTTACGGCAACCGCTATCTCGCGGCCTATGATCGTGAATATCTTACCCTTTGCCGCGTCGTTTTTCTCCTTCTTATGCTTGATATTCGCAAATTTAGAATGCCCTGACATAACACACCTCTCTGAATATATGATCTGAAAAACATTCCGGACAGACATAGAACAGATCATTTTGAATTATATCTGACCGATACGATATAAATCCGCAAAATACAACCCCCGAAAGAAAGCCTTACGACCCATATTTTACAGATCTATGCACTGTCCTTCACAGCTGTAAAAATAATACCATCATTTAGCTGTTCATACAAGCCCTGTATACACTCTCGGCACTCTTTCGGAAATGTCGCATACGAGCTCATAGTTAAACCGGCCGGATAGCTCCCCCAGTTCCTCCGCGGTGATCTTCTCTCCACCCTGTTCTCCCAGAAGGACAACCTCTTCATATTCCCTTACTCCGGGAATATCCGTAATGTCAACCATCATCTGATCCATGCACACTCTGCCGAGTATGGGAGCTTTTTTGCCGTGTATAAGCACATAGCCCTTATTTGAAAGAGTCCTGGGATAACCGTCCGCATATCCGACAGGGACAGTGGCTACGGTTGTCTCTTTCGTTGTCTTAAAGGTCCCGCCATAACTGATACAGGCGCCGGCTTTAAGCTTTTTGATATAAACTATCGAGCTTTTCAAAGACATTGCAGGGCAAAGACCGATCCCTGAAATATCCACTTCAGAGGAGGGATTCAGACCGTAAATTATAATGCCCGCTCTTGAAAGTCCAGTATCGGTCTCAGGCATCTCAAGAATTGCCGCCGAATTGGCACAGTGCCTGTATTTGATCTGTATCCCAAGCTTAACGCACTCCTCATAAAAGCTGTCAAAGGCCTTAAGCTGAGCATATGCAAAGCTTTTATCTTTTTCGTCAGCCCTGGAAAAATGAGTGAAGATCCCTTCTATATTGATATTCGGGAGTTTACTTATCTCATGAGCGATAGATACGCCTGTACTGTCACAGGCAAGCCCTATCCTTGACATTCCCGTATCTATCTTAAGGTGAATGTCTGCAGGCCTGCCTGTCTTTTTTGCGGCCTCGTTCAGCTGCTTTGCGGTTTCAAGTTTAAATACCGCGGGCCTGATACCTTCCAAGATCATCCTTTCATAGTCCTCGGGATAAGAATATCCCAGGATAAGGACCGGCTTTAAGATACCATTGTTCCTGAGCTCATAAGCCTCCTCGGCTGTAGCCATGGCAAATCCGGCCACGCAGTCAAGATCCTTTAATGCCCTTGCTATAGGAATCGCCCCATGCCCGTAACCGTTTGCCTTGAGTACGGCGATAAGCTTTGACTCAGGCCTTAGTTTCCCGTGGATCTTTATTATATTCTCTCTTATCGTGGAAAGCGATATCTCCGCTACGACTCTTCTGTTACTCATAATTGTCTGGTCTGTTCTCCCGAAATCTGTTTTAGTATCTGTATTTCTTTATTTCTATTCAAGGCATTCTTTCAGATGATATATCACATCGCTTGCCGTCAGTCCGCTCTTTCCGGTCTCCTTTACAGCAAGATCCGCCGCGTGACCGTGTATAAAGGCCCCAAAGGAAGCAGCCTCAAAGGCGTCCATTCCCTGAGCCAGAAGTCCGGCTATGATCCCAAAGAGGGTATCCCCCATACCGGCGCTTGCCATTCCGTCATTTCCGCTTAAATTGATCCGGTAACCGGACGACGGTCTCGTGATCACTGTCCTTGCATCCTTAAGCACGCAGATCAGCCCGAATCTGTCCGAAGCGCTTCTTGCCGCATGCACGATATCGTCAAGTATCACATTTTTCTCCACATCCAGAAATCCCGCCATTTCCATGATATGGGGAGTTATTATTATTTTTCTTATATGATTCTTTAAAAGGTAATCTTCATGATCCTTAAGCAGATATATCGCATCGGCATCGACGATAAGAGGTTTTTCGGATTTTTTTATGAAACATTCTAGCATCTGGTCCGCAGGCCTGTTTCTCGTTATCCCGGGGCCTATCGCAAGCACATCCGCCCATTCCATGGCACTAAGAAGCTTATCTTCTTCAAAAAAATAATCGTAGGTGTCCACCATAGCCTCAGGACAGCTGTTGAGGATAAGATCCCTGTTATCCTTATGCGTATAGATCCTGACCATCCCCGCGCCGGTCATAAAAGCCGCCCTTGCGGCAAGAAGCGCGCAGCCTCCGATATCCCTTGAGCCTGCGACTATAAGGATTTTCCCGTAAGTCCCTTTGTTTGAATAGGGCTTCCTTTGTATGCACGGAAGGTCTTTCTCCTCTATGGCGATGCATTCCGGCTTTGACTGAAGAAAGGCTCTCTGTGTGATACCGATATCCGCAAGGACAAGCTTTCCGGTATATTCAGCCCCCGGATAGAGCACGTGTCCGATCTTCTTATAGGCAAAGGTTACGGTAAGATCGGCCTTTACGGCAGCGCCCATAACCTTTCCCGTATCGGCGGCTATCCCGGAGGGTATGTCCACGCTTACCACATAGGCGCCCTCTTCCCTTGCCTCATTTATCATTTTTACGATATAACTGCTTTTCTCATCTAAGGGCCTGTTCAGCCCGATCCCGAACATGGCATCGATTATCACCGGCGAAGCATCCTCCGACCAGTCAAAGCCATCCTCATTATACACGGGGACATCATATTTAAGGCAGATGTCCTTCTCAAGCCTCGACTCTCTGGACATCGTGCTGTAATCCTTCTTCCCCGTATATAATACACTGCAGCTTATATCTCTTTCGGCTAAGATCCTTGCGACAGCAAAGCCGTCCCCTCCGTTATTGCCGCTCCCGCATACGATAAGAGCATCGGAAAGCTCTATCCCCTCATCTTCCATTGCCGCGACAACGGAAAGGGCGGCTCTCTCCATAAGTACCTCTGAGGGAACCCTGAAATAATTAATTGTCGTGTCATCAAGCTTGCTCATCTCCCGAGCATTAAGTACTGCCTTCATTTCTTATCCCGGTTCCTATCCTGACAAATATTTGTATCGAAAAATTTTTGGGACCGAAAACATGTGTTTTTTACATGTTTTCGGCAATAATGTCCTGGACTATTTATGCTCCGGCTTTCTGATCTGCGGTTCATACCTCATGTCAAAAAGCTCTATTACCTCCGGCCCGAAAATATCATGCATGAATGAATACAGCTCCGAATTGTAAAACTCTTTCTCCTGTTTTGTGATCAGCTGTTTCTTAAGCTCAATTCTGACATTGTGTATCCAGTCAGCTATCTTTTCTATCTCATCCGTGTTTGCGTCAAGCTTTTCATAGCAAAGATCCATTGTTTTGATCATAAGCTCCCTGTTCACTTCGTC
This sequence comes from Lachnospiraceae bacterium, assembly GCA_024684065.1. The sequence continues at coordinate 8,309 of JAIKXO010000332.1, read as the reverse complement.
TATCGCCTTCGGAAGCTCTATCATCTCGTCCTCATAGGACTCTAACTTTTCATTTGCTTCGTCAATAAGCCTTTTATTATCGGCGATCTTCTTCTCCGCTGCCTGTTTGTTTGAAGCGTTCTCCTCGCCGTCATTCATATGGGCGACGATATCATTCATGAGGTCGGCTTTTATCTTTTTAAGCCCTTTGACATCACTGTTAAGCTTTCCCTGCCTCTTTAAGAGTTCGGTAAGCTTTCCCTCCAGCTTTATGATCTCGTCTGTTGTGCCGGTCTTCTTGAAAAGCTTATGCCATTTATTGTCAAGGACAAGCACCGGTATTCTCTTTTCCTTTATGGCTTCCCGGAATTTTTCTTCTGAATACATGATACACTATAATGATGTGGGGGCCAAAAGTGATATCAAGCGTGGTTCCGTGCTTCGCACTTCCACCACGCTCCCCAATATTCGCAATCCGTGTGGCCCCTTCCCCACTTCTTGCTCATATTGCGGCGGGTCATAAAGCCTTTCACCTACTGGCAAGCAGGCTTGCCGTGGGCTCAGGCTTTTGACCCTGATATCATATAATCCAATTATGGCAGAGTCTGCTTTGCAGCTCCGTTATTGCAGTTCATATGACAATTCGAGGAGACTGTCATACAGATTGACATTAACAACCTTAATATTATCGGGGACATTTAAGTCTGTATGGGCGAAATTCCAGATGCCCTTGATGCCGTATCTGACTAGCCGGATCGCGGTTCCTGCGGCCGCCGGCCCCGGTATGGTAAGCACAGCGATGTCTATATCGTTCTCCTTTATAAAGGCTTCCATATCGTCAGTGCCTGAAACGGGGATCCCCCTTATGAGCTTTCCATGCTTTGATACATCTATATCGAAAATGCCCTCAATGATAAAGCCCCGTTTTTCGGAATTTACATAATTTGTTATTGCCTGTCCGAGATTACCCGCGCCGACAAGGATCAGCCTGTGTTCCCTGTTAAGGCCGAGGATCCTGCTGATCTCATCATACAAAAGCTTCACATTATATCCGTAACCCTGCTGGCCGAAGCCGCCGAAATGGTTCAGATCCTGTCTGATCTGCGAAGCGGTCACCTTCATAAGCACCGACAGATCATGAGAGCTGATCCGTTCAACCCCTCCGTCCTTAAGATCACCAAGATATCTGAAATACCTTGGCAGCCTCTCTATTACCGCCTTGGAAATACCCTTTTCTTCCATGGCAGACCTTACAGAATATAGTTTTCGAGAGTCTTTCTTACAGCCTTTATAAAATCGAGGCTGTTTAAGGTGATCGTCTCATCCATCGTGGTGATCAGGGTAAGATCCTTTGTCATATACCCCTTTTCTATGGTCTCGATCACGGACTGCTCAAGCTTATCGGCAAACTTTATCAGAGCGGGTATCTCATCGAGCTCTCCTCGTTTTCTGAGGGCTCCGGTCCAGGCAAAGATAGTAGCAACGGAATTCGTAGAGGTCTCCTCTCCTTTAAGATACTTATAATAATGCCTCTGGACCGTTCCGTGGGCGGCCTCGTATTCATATACACCGTCAGGCGATACAAGCACCGAAGTCATCATTGCAAGAGACCCGAATGCGGAGGAGATCATATCGCTCATAACATCCCCGTCATAGTTCTTGCAGGCCCAGATCATGCCCCCTTTGGACTTCATTATCCTGGCAACTATATCGTCTATAAGCGAATAGAAATACTCTATTCCGGCTTCCTCGAACTTGTCCTTATATTCCGCTTCATATATATCATTGAAGACATCCTTGAAATGATGGTCATACTGCTTGGAGATAGTGTCCTTCGCCCCGAACCAGAGATCCTGCTTCCTGTCAAGGGCATAGTTAAAGCAGCTCCTCGCGAAGCTTTCAATGGACGGGGTAAGGTTATGTATTCCCTGGATAACGCCGCCCTTTTCATCAAAATCATGGATGAGCGCCCTCTCCTCGGTCCCGTCTTCTCTTGTCACCAAAAGCTCTGCCTTTGCACTCCCTTCTATCTTCATCTCGGTATTCGAATATACATCCCCGTACGCATGCCTTGCTATAGTAATGGGCTTTTTCCAGTTCTTCACGCATGGCTCTATACCCCTTACTATGATTGGGGTCCTGAACACTGTTCCATTTAAGATAGACCGGATGGTACCGTTGGGGCTTTTCCACATTTTCTTAAGACCGTACTCCTCAACCCTCTGGGCATTCGGAGTGATCGTAGCACATTTCACGGCAACCCCGTATTTCTGGGTCGCCTTCGCCGAATCGATCGTCACCTGATCGTCCGTATCATTCCTGTGCTTAAGCCCAAGATCATAATATTCGGTCCTAAGCTCTATAAAAGGAAGCAGCAGCTCATCCTTTATCATCTGCCAAAGTATCCTTGTCATTTCATCCCCGTCCATCTCGACTAAAGGTGTCTTCATATTGATTTTTTCCATAATATTCTCCTCTGTCATGATTCTGACATCATATGATTGCTCTGAAATCCCTGATTATTTTTTATGCTAAGGAAACGCTGATTAAAGCGTTTCCTGCGCGAAATCCGCGGGCACGAAGTGCCCTTCCTTGGCGGATTTCTGGCGTTAAGCGTGTGCCACCGGCACACAACGCCCTGCCGGAGGCATCTAAGGAAAAACTGACTTAATCAGTTTTTCCTGAATACATCTGTATCCCGAGATCCTGGCAGGCTATCTTGATCATACCGTCAAGCTCGTCATTCGTCATGACGGTGACTCTTCCGCTCTCATACTCGGCATCCACCTCGTCCTTTATCCTTCTTACGAGCTCGGACTGCTTGTCCACCTGCTCATCCTCCGAAAGCTTATAATAGGTATTTATCCAATGGGCGATCCCCGCAAGCCCCGAGGTATTGGAAACTGCGCAGAGCACCGGCCTGTTTAAGAACTTATCGGTATCAAAGATATTATAGATCTCTTCATTCTTTAAGAGGCCGTCCGCATGGATCCCAGCCCTTGTAACATTAAAATTCTCACCGACAAACGGGGTCCTTGGAGGGATCTTATATCCGATCTCCTTCTCATAATATTCCGCCAGCTCTGTAATGACTCTTGTATCCATTCCGTTTAATGTACCCTTAAGCTGGGCATATTCAAATACCATGGCTTCAAGCGGAGTGTTTCCGGTTCTTTCTCCGATACCGAAAAGCGAGGTGTTGACACTTGAACAGCCATAGATCCATGCAGTCGTTGAATTCGACACGGCCTTGTAGAAGTCGTTATGACCATGCCATTCGAGCAGATGGGAGGAGACCCCCGCATGCTTTAACAGCGTATAGATTATACCCTGCACGCTTCTGGGAATGACCGCGCCCGAATAGTTTACGCCATAACCCATGGTATCGCAGACCCTTACCTTTATCGGGATCTTATACTCATCCATGAGCTTCATGAGCTCCACACAGAAGGGCACAACATAGCCGTGAATGTCGGCTCTTGTGACATCCTCCAGATGGCACCTGGGCGAGATCCCTGTCTCAAGACATTCCTTAACTATGCTGAGATAATGTTCAAGCGCCTGGCGCCTCGTCATCTTCAGCTTATAGAATATATGATAATCTGAGCAGGAAACCAGTATCCCCGTCTCCTTCATGCCGATCTCCTTTACAAGCCTGAAATCCTCTTTTGAAGCTCTTATCCAGCTTGTGATCTCGGGAAACTGATACCCCCTCTCCATACATTTATATACTGCATCTCTGTCCTTTTTGCTGTAAAGGAAGAACTCGCTCGCACGTATTATCCCGTTAGGCCCTCCGAGCCTGTGGAGGTAATCATAGATCGTAACTATCTGTTCGGTGGTATAGGGTGCCCTTGACTGCTGTCCGTCGCGAAAAGTGGTGTCAGTGATCCATATCTCCTTTGGCATATTATGAGGCACGATACGGTCATTGAACGCGATCTTCGGGATCTCGTCATAGGGATAGAGATTCCTGAAAACATTAGGAGTCTCAACATCTGCGAGCTTATAGATAGGCTCCTCCAGTTCCAGGAGGTTGTTTGAAGGGTTGAGCTTCACCTCGCGGTATTCATCTCTCATCATTTTCTCCTCGGTACATTTATTTTTTTGCATATAAACCATCGCATGAAAATATTTTGATCACAAAGGTTCATGCGATGATAATGTGATACAAGCGTCAAAAGTCCAAACGGCGTTCAAGCTTGCTTGATAAGCCGTTTGACTTTGGACGCGCCCCAACATGAGCAAGTAGCAAGATGCCCGTTATTGCGCCGATTTGCGAAACAAATCGTGCGCTTAGGCACGAACTTTAGTTCGTGCCGATTTGGTCTGTTTTACAGACCAAATCATTACTTCTTATGGGCATCGCAGCGAATTGCGAATGTTGGGCAAAATCGCGGAAGTTGCGCAGCAACGAAGCGATTTTGTGTGTCATATGCTTTTGACGCCCTAATCATAATATAAGTATGATTTACTGTGTCCCGAAACACTCACGGCACCGCTTAGCTGACAGAACCGCCCGAGCATAATCGACGGTCTGTATCGGTCAGGCCTTTTATGCGTATCAGCGCCGTTTCTTATCCTTAATAAGAAAAAGGATCATCGAAAGACATAGCAGTATAACGATAATAAACCATTTGGCTTCTATGGAGCCCACGGTCTTTTTATTAAGAGTTTCCATAACAACACTGAAGTTCCCTCCCGAAAGGAAGGAAGCTCCCTCTATATTAAGCACCGACCCGTCATCTCCGCTTCCGACGTGTACCACCGAGCTGCCTTCACCGGTATTCCCGGATGGAGGTATAACAAAGAAAGCAAACGGCGACATGTGGCTTGCGACAAATCTTATACAGGGTACATTATCCACCACAATCTCGGAAACCGCAAGAGGTTCATAAACCAGATTATCATTTAAGCAGGCTGCCTTTATCCCGGTTTCTCCCCTTAATTTATCCGGTACCGGAAGGCACAGCTCAAGCTTGCTTGTACCGAATTTAGTAATGTTAACATTACCCATCATTGAGCTGAGGCTTATATCGGCAGTTACGAGCTTGAAATTACCGGTACCGTATTCATTGCTGATCGCTTCCTCGAAAATTTCCCTTCGGCTTTCGTCATTATTCACGGTAAGCACGTAATTATCAACGCTTCCCGGGATCACTGCCGAAGCGGCGCCCGCATCTGAAAAGCCGTCTCCCCTTAAAAGAACCTTTATCGCATTGTATTCGGAAGGCTCTTCTGCGCCATCGCTTGTGGTGTAGACCTGTGAGAGCAGGGAATTAAGAGCTTCGCTGTTATTTCCGTTTACTGAAATGCTTTTTAACGGCGCGCCGGCCCAGCGGAGCTTCCCGTTATAATAATATTCCTCTCCGTAATTGTCAAAAGCATGTGAGGACACATCTGTCACAACATAATCCCTGTTTTTAAAGGATGCATGGGAATCGATCAAAACACTCCCGTTACTGTCAGGAATGTCCAGAACGGACTTAAGCTCAAGTGTCCCCGGTGAGGTACTCTGATCCGTTATCGCAAAGATCTGTCCCCTTATCCCAAGGCGGTCCGCCGCTGCAACGGAATCCGGGCCTGACAGGTTGGCACTGCCTGAAACACCTGTCCTTTTTACGCCGTTAAAGGCAGGTGTCCGTAAATCTCCCGCGGAAAGCCTTGATGCCGTTGTTTTATAGCTTACCCTGGGAAGCTCGTTTCCAAGAAAGACCGCGTCCGAAACAGGCTCTGTCTCCGTACAGTCAAAAGCTCCTATACCTATGGACTTTACGGAAGCAGGAATCACTACCTCTTTAAGGGCTGTCCCCATGAAGGCCCTGTCCTCTATCACCGAAAGCCCGGGCGGAAGCTCTATTTCGGAAAGGCCGGAACAGCCGTTGAAGGCCTCCTCCCCTATTTTTGTCACAGAATCAGGAAAGGATACCCCTTTTATCGATCTGTTGTTATAGAAGCACTGGGAACCTATGGTTTTTACCCCGTCAGGAATTGTTATATTCCCTCCATCCCCTTTATAGGCAAGAAGGATCCCATCCCCGACGACAAAATAACTTCCGGTCGAAGGATCGGAATACCAGTTATTTAAGAAAGCTGTCCCCTCAAAGGCTCCGAGCTCAATATTCTTTACCGAAGCCGGTATGCCGATATTTAAAAGAGACGGGCACTGATAAAATGCAGCATATCCGATGTCAGTGACGGAAGGAGGGATCTCGACTGAGGTGAGCGGAGTCTTCGCAAAGGCAAAATCCCCTATCTCTGTTACCGAGTCAGGGATAGTAACTCCCGAAAGATCCTCATCCATATAGAACGCCCTGTTGCCTATCCTCTCCGTTTCATCAGGGATCCGAACCATCGTATCCGGCCCTTTATAATCGGAAAAGATTCCGTCTACAAGGTTATAGTCCCCGTTATTGTTTATGCTTGTGCCTGATTCCGAAACATCGTCCTCTGTCTCTGCGTTTTCAAGATCATATCCTCTTACCGGAGCATTTTTTGAAAGCATTACAAGGGCGTTCCCACCGAGGATCTTAGTCTCCCCGTAATCATCAAGATAGGGATACGGACCAGCCGTTGTTGTCGGACCTCTTCCTGTGATCGTTTCATCTCCGTGATAGATCACATCTCCGTCTTCCGTGGTCTCAAGGGCATTTCCCGAATCCGTGTCCGGTATCTGTTCATTCTCAGGAACAGGATTTGAAGAAGTCCCTGAAGGAACCGGTGAAGGCGCCGGAGTCACATTGCCGTTTTCAAAATCAAGCCCCGCTTTTTTACTGCTTGCAAAAGCATTTACATCAATATAGGAAACAGTATCTGGGATCACTATATTCCTTAAGCTGTTGCAGTCTGCAAAGGAATAGGCCATCAGTGACTGTACCCCATAGGGAAGAACGACATTGGTAAGGCCCCCGCAGTTGGCAAAGGCATATTCAGGTATTGTTTTCACAGTTTTGGAAATGGAAACATCAGTCAGATTATTTGCTCCCCAGAAAGCATACTCTCCTATCTTCTGAACCTCTGCGGGCATGGAGTAAGAAGTCTTCGGGCGTCCGGCAAGATACTGGATCAGCTGTTTTCCGTCTTTTGAATATATAACGCCGTCCTTGCATACAAAGTCCCTGTTATCGGGGCTTATTGTAACATCTGAAAGAGAGCTGCACCCGGCAAACACTCCGGAGCCAAGAGATCTGGTCTTTTCCGGGATATTAACCTTTGAAAGCCTTGTACAACCCGAAAAAGCGCTGGAGTCAAAGACCCTAACGCCCTTCGCTACAGAGATTTCCTCTAAGTTTATGCAGTTTTCAAAAGCTGAATACCCGATCTCGGAAACCGAGTCAGGCAGCGTGACCTTTACTATACTGGTACACCCGGAAAAGGCATCCTTTCCTATCTTAGTGACCGTATCGGGAATGGTGATCCTGTCGGAATTTCCCAGATACTTTACAATAACAGAGCCGTCCATCTCGTAATCGCCTCTTACCGTTGAGGCATAGGAATCCGGAGACGGGATGAATATCAGTATCAGTGCTGTCACGCACAGTAAGACAGCTATTGCCCTTCTGATCACCTGCTTCATATCAAATCCTCATTCAGCCCGCCATAAGCCGGACATTCGAATGATCTCTGCGGATCTCTCTCCTGCCGGCCCCGACAGTCTGATCTCTGAACACTCAGATTCATGCCGCAGCCATCCTCTCTCCCTTGTCCCTCTTAAGGAAGAGGAAGATACTTCCGGCCGCAAGCCCGATCACTAAGAACCATTTGGGATGGATCATATCACCGGTCTGAGGAGTCGAATCAAGCATTGCCGGATCGCTCAGATTGGCAGTGTCTACATATATTACATAAGGAGACAGATGCGTGCAGTTAAAGTTCATGCACGGAACATTGTTTATAACGGTAAACCTCGGATCCATCTTATCAAGGACCCCGCCGGTGGTTCCCGCTACCTTCGCGTTTCCTCCGTAGATAGCCAGATCATCGGGGATCGGCATTGTAACGCTTACACTGGTGTTTTCCGGGATAGGACTTATCTTGTTCTGTCCCGTGCTGTCGTAAAGGCTTATATCTATGGGCAGATAACGTATGTTATTAAGGGATCCGTACTCATTGGTAAGAGCCTGGTCCGCCATCTGGTTAGCCTCATCGGTTTCCGTTATCTTAAGCACGTAGTTGTCGGAACTGCCGTTTACGGTCGCGCTCATCTTGCCGACATCAGAAATACCCGGTGTAGTGGAGATAACATTGGTATTTCCGCTTCCTCTCGGGGTACCTCCTCCCGTGTTTCCGCCGCCGCTGTTCCCTCCGCCGGAGCTTATGTTCCCGGCATT
>JAIKXO010000224.1 GCA_024684065.1 Lachnospiraceae bacterium | reverse complement strand
TTTTTTTATCACAAGAACCGCCTGCCGGTATGTTATGATTCTTGAACAATAATCTTTCCATATCAGAGAATGATCAGAAACTGAATATAAATACGGATTGACATTGGTCCGATTATAAAGCATAATAAGATTCTCCATATAATCAAATCTAATATCTTGTTCCATTTCAAAAAACAATTCTATTTTTCATTTCGGAAGGAGATCTTATGCAAAAAGAACAAATCATTGAGTCCATTTCTAAGAAGATTACACTTGAAAAAGAACATATCCTGCAGAATGTGCTGCCAAGGTTAGTGCCTGCAGAGAGGATTTCTGAGTATCGGAAAAAAGAGATCGTATCAGAAAGGTATATGGATCTGGCGCTTTCTTTCTATGTGCCTATAGAGCTTGATGAGCCGTCAGATTCGATGGCTTCGCTTCAGGTGACGAAACAGGTGCTGAAGCTTTCGGGGATAACTCCTGAAGAGCTCAAAGAGAACTCAATATGTAACATTGAAAAAAGGAAACAGATAAAGACCATGGGGGAAATGCTTAAGGAGATGGGTTATGAAGAGGCAGTTGCCGATTCATCGCAGATGCTGGTCATTTCTACGGAAAACAGACATTACGGCGCTGCGCTTCTTTTGTGTCCGAATGTGTTGAGAGAGGTCTACTGTATGCTTGGAAGCTTTATCACTCTTCCGTCTTCAATACACGAGCTGATCTGCATCCCTGACGATGAAAACGTTGAATTTGATTATCTGACGGATATGGTGAGGCAGATAAATGCTGATATCGTCGAGCCTTCCGAAAGGCTCAGCAACAATATCTATATCTTTGAAAATGACGGTTTATCCTGTATTGAGGCTTCCTGACAGACAGATAAGATAACGACGTTATTTACATCACTTACGATAAACCTGCCTGTTTGTATTTGTATGATAAGTCCGAAACGGGTTAAGCCGCCGGATGATCTTAAGACCGGGCAGGGGCTTTTCCCTGCCCGGCCGGTAAAGAATCTGCCCTTTACCAGGACCGCTAATCTTCAACGATCTTTAAGAGAGCTTCAGAGAGAGAGGGTATCCGGCCATTGAGCTTAAGACCGTTTACAGGGGGTTCAAAGATATCGACAAGATCGTCGGCAGCAAAGCTGTCTATGACGGATTCTGCCGTAGTTTTTCCGCTCCAGTAATGCGTAAGCTTTCTGGCCCAGAAATTTCTCCGTACCTTTCTGTCTGAGGCTTTTCTGATATCTTCTTCTGAGATAGCACCGGAGACTGTTTTCCCGGTGTTCCATTCGAATAAGGAAAGTCCGCCCTCCGGGTCCCTCCCTATGATATGATCATCCTTTGCCGCTATCAGCTTATATTCTGTCTGACCTGTTTCATATTTTACCGGTACGGTTATTTCTATTAACGTGCTCATGCTGCCCTCCTGCCTGGAAAAGATCTTTTTGCAAGCATTAGTTTAGCATATTAAGTTCTTCTTTACAAAATAATTATTTTTACCGCCGGTCAGTGTCAGCGATGAATTGTACCTTACGACTCTTTGCAGCGATCCGCTTTATATGGTATTATATTCATTGCATTGATCTGAAATAATTATTCTGTTAACGATGGCCGGATTAAAAATGCGGAATTAATTGCGACTTAAGCCATTAAGCGGCATTTAGCAAAGAGTAAAGAGATCAGGCGGATTATTTTAACGGGTAAAATCTTTTAGGGCATTGGAGGTAAAAATGGACACGAAGCAGTTGATCGAAGAAGGAAAGGCATTTTTAGGCATTGAATTTGGTTCGACCAGAATAAAGGCTGTTCTGACGGATGAAAAGGGAACACCTTTGGCATCGGGCGGACATGGCTGGGAGAACAGGTATGAGAACGGAGTATGGACATATACCCTTGACGATGTTTGGGACGGCTTAATAGACTGTTATGCTGATCTGAAAAAGGATGCAAAGAAGCAGTACGGGGCAAAGCTTACGAAATTTTCCGCTATCGGATTCTCTGCCATGATGCATGGATATCTGGCATTTGACAAGGATGGGGAGCTGCTCGTTCCTTTCCGTACATGGAGAAATACTATTACCGAGGAGGCTGCCGTTAAGCTTACAGAGGAATTTAATTACAATATTCCCCAGCGCTGGAGCATAGCGCATCTGTACCAGGCTATACTTAACAGGGAAGAACATGTCAGTGATGTCGCTTTCTTTACTACTCTTGCCGGCTATGTCCATTGGAAGCTTACCGGCGAAAAGGTCCTCGGAGTGGGAGATGCGTCGGGAATGTTCCCTATTGATATAAATACAGGTGATTTTGATGCAGGGATGATAGAAAAATTTGATAAGCTGGTTGCCGGATCGGGCATGGGTTGTACCTGGAAGCTCGGCGATATCCTGCCAAAGGTTTTATCGGCCGGAGAGGCTGCAGGATCGCTTACGGAAGAGGGCGCTAAGCTTTTGGATCCTTCCGGGGAGCTCTTAGCAGGCATCCCGTTATGTCCTCCCGAAGGCGATGCGGGTACGGGAATGGTCGCAACTAACAGTGTGGCCCGTAGAACCGGTAATATTTCAGCCGGAACCTCCGTGTTTGCCATGATCGTTTTGGAAAAAGAGCTTTCAAAGGTCTATCCTCAGATAGATCTTGTCACGACTCCGGACGGCGCCCTGGTAGCCATGGTTCACTGCAATAACTGCACCACAGAGATAAATGAATGGGTCAATGTATTCAAGGAGTTTTATGAATACATGGGGCAGAAGGCAGACATGAACGAGCTCTTCACCAGGCTCTATTCGGTCGCTCTTGAAGGGGATGCCGACTGCGGAGGCCTCCTTTCCTATAATTACACCGCAGGAGAGCCTGTAACGGGCTTTGATAAGGGGGCACTGGTGTTTGCAAGGACAGCGGAAGGAAAATTCACGCTTGCAAACCTTATGAGGATGCATCTTTATTCGGCGCTCGGAGCCTTGAAATCCGGAATGGATCTTCTGTTTAAGTCAGAGGATGTGAAGGTGGATGAAATGTTCGGGCATGGCGGATATTTCAAGACTAAAGGGGTCGGGCAGAGAATCGCGGCGGCAGCAGTCGGAGCGCCTGTTTCCGTCATGGAGACCGCGGGAGAAGGAGGAGCCTGGGGCATAGCTTTACTTGCGTCTTATATGGAGACCGTTAAGAAAGAAAAAATGCCTCTCGGAGAGTATCTTAACAAGGTTATCTTTGCCGGTAACAAAGGATCAAAGCTTGAGGCTTCCAAAGAGGATATTGATGGTTTTGACAAGTTCATGGAGATTTATATGAAAGGACTTCCGATCGAAAAAGCAGCTATTGAGACCTTTGAATGATAAAAAGAAGAATGATGTGAAAACGGACAGGCATTGCTCAGTGTATGAGCTGTCCGGCTGATGTTTTATCGCAAATGGTTGCAAAATAAAATTACTCAGATTAAAGACAGGGAAAGGGAAAAATTATGTTAGAAGAACTTAAACAACAGGTTTATGAAGCTAATATGCTTCTTCCAAAGCACAATCTTGTTACATTTACCTGGGGAAATGTAAGCGGAATTGACAGGGAAAAGGGATTGTTTGTGATCAAGCCGAGCGGGGTAGAATATGATAAGCTCCGTCCTGAGGATATGGTGGTGATGGATCTTGAGGGAAATAAGGTTGAAGGGCAGTACAAGCCCTCTTCAGATACGCCGACTCATTTAGTGCTTTATAAGGAGTTTGAAACCCTTGGGGGAATAGTCCACACTCATTCCTCATTCGCTACCAGCTGGGCGCAGGCCGGCAGGGACATACCCTGTTACGGGACTACTCATGCAGACTATATATACGGTGAGGTTCCCTGTGTCAGGTGTCTTACTAAGGAAGAGATAGAAGATGCCTATGAAGAGAATACGGGGCATCTTATCGTTGAAGAATTCAGGGCCAGGAAAAAAGATCCGGTGGCAGTTCCCGTAGTGCTCTGTAAGAACCACGGCACCTTTGCATGGGGAAAGGATGCCATGGAAGCTGTCCACAATGCGGTAGTCCTTGAAGAGGTAGCAAAGATGGCATTCAGATGCGAGCTTATCAATCCGCAGGTGAAACCCGCCCCCACGGAGCTTCAGGACAAGCATTACTATCGTAAGCACGGGGCGAATGCCTATTATGGACAGAATTAAGGCGATATAAGGCGTAAAAGAGACAGAACCTATGAGATACAGGCTTGCAATCTTTGACATGGACGGGACCATACTTGATACACTCAGGGATATGACGGATTCCCTCAATCATGTTATGAGGGAATACGGTCTCCCTGAGCATACTCCTGAAGAGGTAAGGCTGTTTGTAGGAAACGGTATACATAAGCTCATAGAAAGAGCGGTTCCTGAAGGGACCCGGGAGGAAACACTCGAGAAGGTCTTTAACAGTTATGTTTCGTATTATGAAAAGCATTGTGCGGATGCAACAAGGCCGTATGACGGTATAACCCGGATGCTTGAGGAGCTCAGGAAGAAGGGCGTACTTACTGCCGTTGTATCCAATAAAAAGGATGTGGCGGTCCAGGCTCTGGTGAAAAAATACTTTGACGGGCTGTTTGACGAGTCGGTTGGAGAGAGAGAAGGGATAAGGATAAAGCCTGCCCCGGATTCGGTACTTCAGGTCCTTAAGGAACTTGGAATTGAAAAAGACGATGCGGTTTATATCGGAGATTCCGACGTGGATCTTAATACCGCATTAAACGCAGGGCTTGATGCGGTTGCCGTCACATGGGGCTTCAGGGACAGGGAATTCCTTAAAAAACACGGTGCCACGTTTTTTGCAGATGATCCCGGGGAGCTTTGTTTGTATATCGCAGGAAATTAAAAATGTAAATATTTGCATTAATCTGTATATAGCGGAGGCCTGTTTAAGGGGGCAGACCTCCGATGATAACTATATCAGAGGAAGGGATATGTAATGATTGAATTCAGATATGATACCCAGCTGCTTATTGACAAATATGTTGAAGAAGGAACGGATCCCGATGATCTTGCGGATGACCTCGTTGATGAGATCAGGGAACATATCCTCGATACATTTAAGGGAGACTCCATGGTAGTTGCAGGAGACACAGGTGAAGATGAAAACGGTGAAAAGGCTGTGGTCAAGCTTCATTACCATACCAATGAGCCATGGCTTGTACTGGAATACTGCCGTTCGGTGGGAGAGATCTACGACATAGTGGTTGAGGATATGGACAGGCAGTCAAGAGGCCTGAAGGGATAGGAGCCTTTATGCAGGAAGAAGTTAGAATGAGCTTTTCAGGCATTGTAGGTTCTGACAGGCATGTGGCCGTGAGCTTTACACAGGGTGCAAAATATGCAGAGGGTGAGCTCCCCTCCGGAAAGATAAAAACAAATAAAGGCTTCAGCGAGGAAGAGAAGAAAAGCCTTGAGGAGTATATGATAAAGAACAGGGACTATATCTACGGTGAGGCGAAGAAGATAAATCCCATGAGAGCTTTTCTCGGTAAATGAGCATGCCTAAGTTAAGCGTTGACAGAAAACAGATAAAAAACTTTGTAAAAGAGCATATAAGCAAGCAGGAAAAGATCGACGAGAAGGAGAAGATGAGCCCTCTTATGCAGGCTATTAAGGCTGTACACAGCGCCGCATCGGCGGGGAGTTCTCTGTCTGAAGAGGATCTCAAACGGCAAAGGGCCGGACAGGAGCTTTTCAGCAAACTTGCCACTGTTCCGATAGGGGTAAGCTCACACGGGTTTAATGCCGGCAGTATCAGATGCGAATGGACCAGACAGGATTTCGGGCATGATACGAAGCATATGATCCTGTATTGCCATGGGGGAGGGTATACCTGCGGAAGCATCAATTATGCAAGGGTGCTTGCCAGCAAGCTTTCACTTTATACCGGGCTTTCGGTCTTTTCGTTCGAATACAGGCTTTCGCCTGAAAATCCTTATCCCGCGGCTATAGAAGATGCCCTTTCGGTATGGGATTATCTGATGAAAAAGGGGTTTGGCGCAAGAGAGATAATACTTGCTGGAGATTCGGCAGGAGGAAACCTTGCGTTAGAGCTCTGCCTGAGACTCAAGGGTGCGGACAGATTTCTGCCCGCGGGTTTGGTGCTGATGAGTCCGTGGACCGATATGACGATGAGCGGGACATCATATGAGGAATGTCTTGCGATCGATCCGATGCTGACGCCTGAATACATTGAGGCCTGCAAACGTGCGTATGCACCGGAGAATGAGGATTTTTCCGGCCCTGAGTACAGTCCGGTCTTTGGAGATCTTAAAGGCTTCCCTCCCGTTCTTGTTCAGGTCGGAACAAATGAGATATTAAGATCTGACAGCGAACTTCTCATCGAAAAGCTTACGGAATGCGGAACGTTTGCCGAGCTTGAAGTATATGAGGATTCCTGGCATGTGTTCCAGCAGCTGCCGTTAAAAAGATCAACCAAGGCACTTAATTCGGCAGGCGCCTTCATACAGAAAATAATATAAGGATAGGGAGATAGCAGATGCCAGCGGATACCTGGTATAGAATGGACAATGTGGCAAAGGTTTTTCTTGCCTCCTATAATAAAAGAGATACCCGTTCTTTCAGGGTGAGCTGTACCCTGAAGGAGGAGATTGAGCCGGAGCTTCTTAATATCGCGCTCAAAGAGGCGGTCAAGGAACGTCCGCAGTATCAGGTGACTATCCATAAGGGGCTTTTCTGGCATTACATGGAGGAAAGCAACATTGAGCCCGAGGTGTCTGAAGAGGATGACCGTCCCTGCCCTCAGTTATACGGGATCGAGATGAAGGGCAGGCTTCACTACAGGGTAACGTATTTTTTCAACAGGATAAATCTTGATATGTTCCATGCCCTGAGCGACGGTAACGGAGGCGTGGAATTCTTAAATCTTATCGTTTTCAACTATCTGAAGCTTAAAAACCCGGAGAAACTGAACTCTTTAGTAACAGGGACGGGAGCGGCGTCAGCCAGTCTTGACGAGGACAGCTTTAAGCAGTTTTACCGGAAAGAGGGAGGGATCATACCCAAATCTACCGCAAGAAAGAAGGCCTACCATATCAGAGGCCTCAAGCTGCCCTTTGACCAGCTTCGGTTTTTTGAGGTTCATATGCCTGCAAGCAAACTCCTGATGCTTTCAAAGGAAACAGGGGCTTCGCTGACGAGCTATCTTGGAGCCAGGCTTATGCAGGCTATTTATATGGATATGCCTTTTATGCAGAGAAACAGGCCGATCACCCTGAGCATGCCCGTTAATCTGAGAAATTTCTATCCATCCTTTACTTCCAGAAATTTTTTCAATTCCGTATATGTGGACCATGTGTTCAGAGGTGATGAAAGCCTTAAGGAGCTTGCACAGGAGTTTGACAGGAAGCTTAAAGGCGAGCTTGCCCCTGAAATGATAAGTCAGAGGATGAATAATTATGAAAAGATAGAGAACCTTTTATTCGTAAGGATGGTTCCGCTGTTTTTAAAAAATCCGGTGGTCAATCTTTTTAACCGGAAAGAAGACAAAGGAATAACAGCTGTTATCTCTAACCTTGGAAGGTTGACAGTTCCCGATGATCTGCTGGAGTATATTGAAACATACGCATGTTATTGCAGTACCAGCAAGCTCTTCCTGACCTGCTCGTCCTTTAAGGATGATTTTGTTATGGGGATAAGTTCGGCATACAGAAATACTGCAGTGCTCAGGAACTTTTTGAACGGGCTTTCGAATGACGGGGTTGAGGTCACCTTGTATGCTACGGAGGTTGCAACATGAAGAACTGTCCCCATTGTAATATAAACGTTGGAGGCACATATGAAAGATGCCCTCTGTGTCAGAGCACTCTCCAGGGCGACGCCACCATAGATATGTTTCCGAGAAGCGACAGGAGGACGGCCGGATCTGTTCCGGTCAAGATCATTACTTTTATTCTGGTTCTTGGATCCGTAATATGTATGTCTTTGGATTTCCTTCTTATTGAGAGAGAGCATGCACACTTCGGACTCATCGTGCTTACCTGGTCCGTGGCTGTTCTCTGGTATATATATAAAGTCGTCAGGAACAGAAGAGTTTTGTCGCAGCTGATTGCAATGGCGGTGATCCTGTTTTCAATATCGGCTGTTATTACAGAAGCCATAGTCGGTTTCAGGGGAATTACCACCGGATATATTGTTCCGTATATGATAAGCGCCGCATTAATTGCAAACTTTATCCTTTCTCTTATCGACAGGAATGATCGTTACAGTGCGACTTTCTATGTTATCTGGAGCATTTTTATAGGTATTATCCCAAGTCTTGTAATGCTGATCGTGAAAAAGAGCGCACCACTGGCATGGGAGATATGTTTTTTTATAAGCGCGGCCGCTCTTGTAGGTCTTCTGGTTTTCAGAGGAAGAGCGGTAGTCAGTGAGCTTCAGAAGAGGCTTCATTTTTAGTTGATTCATATGTTTTCAGGGGGGATAAATGACCGGAGATTATATTATACTGTCGAATGCAAATATCAGTGACCTTAGCGACATAGCCGCTGTGGAAAGGTCGATTTTCAGGGAGTTTGCTGATAATCTCAAGCTTAATTCACTGGATTTCCTTGTCAGAGTGCTTATCACAGGTATTGTGCTTGTGGCAGGTATTTATGCGATAAGGTTTGTTACCAAATGGTTCTCAAAGATGTTAGAGCGTTCATCCATTGAGGAGGTCAACGCCCAGCTTCTTAAAAATGCCGTAAAGGCAGGGCTGTATGTACTTCTGATATTGCTGGTGTTTGCGCATTTTGGGGTAGAGGCTGCGTCTGTCATAGCTATTCTCGGTTCCGCCGGACTTACCCTCGGCCTGGCTTTTCAGGGAGCGCTGAGTAATTTTGCGGGCGGTGTGCTTATCATGATAACAAAGCCTTTCCGGATAGGGGACTATATAGAGATCGAATCCAATATGGCGGGCACTGTTACTCAGATCGGCCTGGTCCATACAAAGCTTCTGACCTTAGACAACAGGGTCGTGATACACCCTAACGGCGACCTTGCCAATTCGACCATTACGAATTATACGGATAAGGAGAAACGCAGGATAGAGCTTACTATAGGGATAAGCTATGGAGAGGACATTGACAGGGTTAAAGAGGTGCTTAAAAAGGTGATCGATGAGGAGCCTCTTTTGCTGAAGGATGACGATGTACTGATATATGTGGACAGCATGTCAGCCTCAAGTGTTGACATAGGAGTGAAGGTTTATACTAATACGCAGGATTATCTTTCCGCAAAATGGGCACTGACTGAGAGTATTAAGAAGGCTCTCGATAAAAACGGGATTGAGATTCCTTATACACAGATGGATGTTCACATCAAACAGTAAAAGAGGGGAAGGCAGCTTTCTGAATTCGTGAAATGCCTGCAGAAAATGCTATAATATAAAAAAAAGTCCCATAAAAAGGGAGGTGCCGGTAAGGGGCTTCCCTACCGGCATTTTATGAAAAAGATTTAAGCATATCAAAAGTATTTAGGCTCCGTCTATATAAATATAAATTTAAATACTTTCTGTCTATTATAATATATCTGAGATATGAAAAAAAAACATTTTTCATTTTAACAGTTTGTAGAAAAAATATGAATAAAATGTTAATGTGGATTTTGTGAAATATGTATATTGACAAAATTACACAAAGGTATTTGGACACAGCGTACAAAAAATGTATATTTTTACAAATGATACTTTTTCGACATCATTCCTGATCACGTATACAGGAGGCTGAAAGGATGAAAAATGATTTCGAGGAAAGGGTAATAATGGATCCGTCGGGATTTGTGCTGCTGTCTGACTTTGTGCCGGGCATTGTGCAGGAAATACGGTATTTCTCAACCTACAATTTTGTAGGGGACCGTATCGATGGATACGAAGAGCCATGCGCCCTGATAACTGAGGAAGCCGCAAGAGCGCTTAAGTCGGTGAGCAATGAGATGAACGTGCAGGGGTACAGGCTTAAGATCTTCGATGCTTATCGTCCGGCTTGCGCAGTAAAGCACTTTGTACTATGGGGCATAGAGGATCTTGACCTTCGGATGAAACCATTTTTTTATCCGGAACTTGAAAAGCAGGAGCTTTTTGAAAAGGGTTATATAGCAAGCAGGTCTTCTCACAGCAGGGGGAGTACTGTGGATCTTACGCTCCTTGAAATGCAGACGGGAAAGGAGCTTGATATGGGAAGCCCCTTTGATCTGTTCAGTGAAATATCACATCCGGATAACAGAGATATAACCGATGAGCAATTCAAAAACAGAATGATCCTGCAAAACGTTATGATAAGAAACGGATTTCTCCCGATCGACTGTGAATGGTGGCATTTTACACTGAAGAATGAGCCTTTTCCGGATACGTATTTCGGATTTCCGGTATCTTCATCATATCTGAAAAGAAAACAATGATTCTTTCCGGATACAGTTCTTCAGGGATATGCGGGAATGCCCGGGATTCCCGGTTGCAAAATACATATCTTTAAGCCGGTAAGCATAAACAGAAGATCATTCATATAACAAAAGTATGTTCACTGGCGCAATACCGAGTTCTGAAGGGAAGACCTGCGGGCGCCTGTCCTTCGGGATCCGCCACCAGATCGGCTGACTGTCAGGGCTCTGCCCTTCATAGCGGAATGTGAGGATCCATTCAAAGGGCTCTTCCATCTCGCCCGCATATATTATGGGAAATCTGTTTTCAGAAGTCTTCGTGTTTAGATAATGGGCCCGAAAGGCCACGCCAAGAAGCCCCTCACGCACCGGCTGTCCGGTCTTTAATCTCACATTCCATTCGGGTACCTCTACCTCATACTCGCCGGATCTTACCGCGCGGGCAATGTTCTTGCAGCCTGTGAGTTTCGCCGCGGCAAAGCTTCCCGGATCGGCAAACAGCGGCTTTGTTTCTTTTACGGGGGATAAGGTGCCGTTTTCGACTATTGTGATCGCATCGCACATATGATATGCCTCATCACGGCTGTGTGTTACCATGAGTACGGTGCCATCATATGATGAGAGCAGCTTCTTAAGTTCTATCTGTAATTGCAGCCTCAGATGAAAATCGAGCGCGGAAAAAGGCTCATCAAGCATCAAAAGCTTCGGGCCGTTTACGAGGATACGCGCAAGCGCGACTCTCTGAGCCTGCCCTCCCGATATCTGCGAAGGCCTGCTTTCCGCTATATCCTCGAGCTGAAAGAGCCTAAGCGCCTCATTAAGCTTTATCTCTCTTTCCTTTTTGTTTTTCAGAAAATGAAGTCCGCAGAGTATGTTGTTTTTAACACTCATGTGGGGATAAAGCGCATAGCTTTGGAACAGATATCCCACCCGGCGTTTTTGCGGGGGAAGATTAATATGCTTTTTTGAATCAAAGAGCGTTATTCCGTCAAGCACGATCCTTCCCTCATCCGGCGTTTCAATGCCGGCTATGCATTTTAATGTCATGCTTTTTCCGCTGCCGGAAGGCCCCAGAAGACCAATGACGCCGCTTTCCGCATGAAAATGTGCGCTGAGATGAAATCCGCCCAGATCTTTTTCGATATTTACTTCAAGATTCATATGTCACCTTTTTCTGCCTTCCTTCCATCAAATTGACTGTAAGCAGTACTACAGCGGAGATGGTGAGGTTGACCAAAACCCATCTGAAGGCGGTTGCATCGTCGTTTGTGCGCCAAAGCTGATAAACGGTCGTAGAGATCGTCGCTGTGCGGCCGGGAGTGTAACCGGCTATCATGCTGGTCGCCCCGTATTCTCCGAGCGCACGGGCGAAAGAGAGTACCGTGCCGGCAAGGATACCCTGGCGGCATACGGGGATCCGGATATGCCAGAAGATCCAGGTATCCGAAAGGCCAAGTGTCTGGGCGCTGTATGCAAGCGTCCGGTCGAAGCTTTCAAACGCTCCGCGCGCCGTGCGGTACATGAGTGGAAAGATCACCACCGTCGTCGCAAAGACCGCAGACCACCACGTCATGGTAAGCTTAATATTAAATGCCGACAGAACCCACTTGCCGATGATCCGGTTTGGTCCAAGCAGGCGCAAAAGCAGGTAACCGACTACGGTAGGCGGCAGAACCAGAGGCAGTGTAAGGATCACATCGAGGATGCCTTTTATGATGCGGGGACACCTGGCAATATAGTATGCGGCGAAGATCCCGGCAAAGAATATGATAATTGTTGAGATCAGAGCAATACGAAGGGAGTTCCATAACGGAAACCAATCCATCTGCTTCACATCCTTTCATAACGGGCGGACAGGTAATGATCCGGTCTGCTGCGCATACCGGACTTATTCGATATTTTCTAAAGCAAATATCGAATTTATCGGCATAAACTTAAGTTAATGCCTAAGCACACGATCTGCTTCGCAAACCGGTGCATTCAGGAAAGCCTGCCCGCCCTTGTGAGACTGTAAACTCAGTTTATAGTGGCGAAGCCGACGCTTTCAAATATTTCAGAGGCCTCCGGTCCGGTAAGATAGTCAAGAAACGCCCGGGCATCCTCCGGATGCTTGCTCACGTTCATCACCGAGGCGGGATATATAACCTGCCCGCACATTTCTTCCGTGGCAGTATCGACAACCGTAAGTCCCGCTGAAAAGGCATCGGTTGAGTAGATTATTCCGCAGTCAACTGCGGCTTCCGCTACCTGCGCCGTAACCTCTTTTACATTGCTGCCGTAGGTGATACAGCCCATAGAAGCTAGATCCTCTTCGTCAAGCTCATAAAAAGCGAGTATTTTCTGTGTATACTGGCCTGCAGGAACATCGCTGTTTCCCATCGCAAGAAGTACATCACCGTTCTTAAGTCCCAATGCAAGGTCGTCATAGCTTTCGATATCCTTGGGATTACCCTCGGGCACTGCCAGTGCGACCTTGTTTTCCAGAAGGTTTATCCGGCTTCCTTTAAGAACAAAATCAAGCCCGTCCGGGTTTTCTTCCGCATTTTTTGATGAATCGAGCTGGTTCATCTGCTTCTGGGCGGCTGAGATGAATACGTCAACATCTGCGCCCTCTTCGATCTGTGTCTTTAGAGTTCCGGATGAGTCAAAGTTAAAAACCAGGGACACATCTGGAGCAGCCTCCTTGTACTTTTCAGCGATCCTGGTCAGAGTTTCCGTCATGGACGCCGCCGCGAATACTATCAGTTCGACCGGCTCCCCCCCGGCTTCTCCGGAGCCTTGTTCTGTCTGCGCTGACGGTTCGTTTTGCTTTGGCGCTTCAGACTGGAAGGCACTTTGCATTTGAGGCATGTACTGATAATACGAACAGCCCGTCATGGCAAACGCTAAGACAAGTACCAGCGCCGTTGCTACAACAGATTTTGTTTTCATGTTTCTTCTCCTTTCCCTTTTTCAGGAATCATCTTATTTACAAAAGGGTGGATTTACACCCGTTTTGCCGAAGGAAAACAAAGAGCACGTGATTTTCTGTGCATATCAGTATAGTGTGGAAGTCATAATTTGCCGTATAATGATACTACATATCGAATTTATAGTAAACGGGATCAGGTTCTGAAGGATAGCCCGGAGGATAGTCTTTGCTGCTTTCATTGTTGTATTAGCAAAGAAAAAACATAAAAACTCCTCCGCAGTCAGACCACGGAGGAGATTATTTTTTGTCAAGCCGCCAGTATTGAATCATTAAGGATTCATATCAGACTATTTTTCCCCTTTTACTCCCCTTAAAAAAACAAACCAACGACTTTTTCAATGCGAATAATATTTTATCAGTCAAATATGAATAAATTATGGATAAAATAGAAAAAAATAATAAAATTTATAAATTGTTTATACAATTATCCTCATTTTGAATATAAAAAGCTTTAAGAATACAAAAGCTTTAATATAAAAAACCTGATTATTATATTACTTAGCGGATCGGTGCAGTTCTGTAGAGAATGGTATATCCGGGGAAGCCGGTGTCTTCGTCAAATCCTGTATCCTTTAAATATGAAGATATGTGGTTCCAATCCGTTCCTAAGATGTATATGGCATCTTCATCCTCATCAAATTCTTCGGGGAAATGGAAAGCAATATTGTTAAGCATGGCATCTTCGGGGCTTTCCTGTTTTTGAGCCTCATATCTTCTCCATTCCGCAGGATCGGTCTCTGTATATAGTGCTATAAGGAGGTCCGCATAATCACGTTCACTGTAATTGATCTCGGTATATATCGTTTTATCATTTGCAGGATTATAATTATTATCTGCATACTTTACAATATCTCCGGGTTCGGTAGAAACAAAGACGGCATGAAAGCCGTAGACGGCAGTCTGCCTTCTGAAATAGAATTCTGAAAACAGGATGAAGGAGACAAACAGCATCGCAAATGCGGAAACAAGGACGAAAAGGCGAATACTGCCGGAAACCCTGGCTTTAACAGTATAATCTATGCCTTCTATGGCAAGCATGATGAAGACAATATAGATCGCATTGCTGTTATAAGTGTTAAAGCCCGTAAGCAGCAATGCGACAGAGTAGATCGAGAGCCCGAAAAACATAATGATCGATATTGGATAAACTTCATGATCCTTAAATGAAAGCTTTATTTTTTTCAGAGCCGAAATAAATCCCAGTATAATAACCGGTATGCAGCACCAGTATAAAGGTCCGAATTCATACAGGGCATTAAAGCCGAGACTGTCTCCGCCGAATAGCAGTTTTATGATCAGAGAAAGGTTTCCGGGGATGTTTTTAATGGATATTTCTCCTATCCTGTAGTCAGGTAGTTTTTGAAAATCGGATAGAAAAAAATGGAATTCAGGCAGTATGCCCATATTAACAAGTTGTTCGAGGAAAAGCGGGATCCCGAGCAGTCCGAAAGGTATAACAAAAGCAGATAGCTCCCTGATCTTTATTTTTCGAATAAAAAGCAGATAGATGACCATAAGCAGATAAAAGACCGGAAGCATCAGATAAGACAGAATATAGGTGTACAGGGTAATGCCGAAAACTATACCTGCAAGAAAGTAAAATAGCCCCCGGGATTCCTTTGTCGCTTTTATCAGAAAGTACAGGGCGACGGTGCTTACGCTGAGCATAAGGTTGCAGTCGAGTCCAAAGCGCTCAGAGGTGAAAAAATAGGGAGTTATTGTAACAAAAACAGGGCCGAGAAGGGAGAAAACCCTGTCCTCGTAGAGCTCATAGACGATCCCGAAGCTTGCGAAAAAACAGGGAATGGCGATGATCACTGCGGGCAGGCGTACAGTAATCAGGGAAAAAGGAAGGAAATATAAAAGAAGCATTTCCAGATATGTATACAGGGCGCTGTTTCCGTCTCCGTAATTTGAAGGATATACAGGATAAGCCGCTCCTGCTCTGTCAGTACCAAAGTTTTTTAAAGAAAAAGCGTCATAGGTTACTCCGATCTCATCTAAATGAATGCCTGCAGGTATACTGCTTAAGTGAAACAGCCGGGAGAACAGGAAGACCATGAAGATAAGGGCAAGAATAATAAGACAGTATTTTGAAAGGAGCTCATAGAGCTTAAGCATCGCAGAGTTTTTAAGCGTTACGGAAGGAGAGAGGGTAGAGCGATCTGAGCGTGACAGCCGTAAAAACATCCAGATTACGGGAATTGCGGCGATACATAGAGATAGTATCCTGAACTTATCATACATAAAGAGAACCTTTCACAGTATGGTTTTATAACAAAATCCGGTACGCCCGGATCGCGGGAGTGCTGTTTAAAAGAACGATATATAGTAATTTGACGCTGATAATAATAGCATAAACTTAGATGGGATGGAAGAAGCATATGTGATAATATTGCGGTATGATAATAATGAAATGCCGTACATATTAAAGTAAACTCAACGATCATCGGTCCGGTTATGATCCGGTTTCGTGCGATAAATTGTATTAATCATTAAAGCAGCATTAAAGCATCCGGCAATCGATTGCGTACCCAGGTATAAATCTGATATCATATAAGGCAGGGCAGGCAGGATGATCTGTCCCACCTGTCCTGCATTTATTGGAAAAGGCGTATTAAACTGCGATATCCATGAGATCCATGTCGCGGAACTCAAAATCAGCCAGTCCGTTTATACTCCGGTCATCTATATAGACATCGGCAAAGATCTTACGGGAGTCGGAACCGTATTTTTCAAGGATTTCAGGAAGGTTTTCATTTACGGCGTCAAAGAAAAGCCCGAACGAAGCACACCATGACAGGGCTTCGGAAAGGGGAGAGCCGCACCGGCAGGTCCACAGGATAAGTCTTATGCCTTTTTCCCGGAGATCTTTGAGAATATTTATAAGGCGAAGGTTTGGGGTACCTATCTCAGGATAACAGTCAAAGCATAAGGTCCCGTCAAAATCCACTGCGATGATATTGCATTCATAAAGATTCATATTCATATTTTGTCCTCCAGGGTCAGGCACGCGCCGGACATATCCGGGCTCGTTTCTGACCAGCCGATCAGGTTTGAAAATCTTCGGCTTTCAAACTTGCCGGCTTTCAAACCTGCCTCCTTCCGATAAACGTATTATACCAGAACATACGTTTGGCGTAAAGTATTAAATCGAACAAACTTTCGAGATTTTTTATCCGGGAGCTGTTTCTGTTGTATTTTCGAGTATTTTCGAATGTCTTCGAATATTTTCGAATATTGCAGATCCTCGTGAGGGGAAGGATATTGGAAAAAAAACGTTTTTCCATAAAGCCCTGAAGATCTGACAGTCCGGATAAATGTGTAACGGGTTAATATTCTATGGAAATTCGTGAAATAAGTTTTTACAGAAAATTTAAATGTCTTGCGGGAGATTGCCCGAAGACCTGCTGCCATGGCTGGGTCATTCCCTTAAGTGATGATGACCTTTCCCGCTTTTTCGCCGAGAAGGGGGTTCTGGGGCTCAGCCTGTATCTTTCAGAGTCCGGCAGTGAGCCTTCCGTTTTCAACCGTTTTTCGGGAACCTGCCGTTTTCGTACAAAAAAGGGGCTTTGCAGCCTTCAGCTGAAGAAAGGACATGCTTTCATACCTGAAGTATGCAGGGATTATCCGAGATTTTTCCGTAATTACCGTCTTTTTGAGGAAAGACTGATCGATCTGTCATGTATAGAGGGCGCTAAGCTTTTTCTTGATGATCCGGACAGGCTGAGTTTTGATGTTTATGACGGTGAAGCTGAAAGCGGGGCATGTATCACGAACGACGATGCCGGTTTCCTTAAGGAACTGGAAGCGTCGAGGAAGGAAATGCTTTATGTGCTCAAAAAAACGGTCTCATTTTCCGGTCTTTCCCGAGTGCTTAACGCAGGGCTATGCTATATGGACGAAGCGGAGAAGTCTTTTCTGGAAGGACGGACAGATTTTTTTGACAGGATGTCCTTTGAAACCTTTCTGGGACAGTTTGACGGATTTCCCTTAAAAACCACGGTTTTTCCGATAGATCCGTTGTTTTTTAAAGGCTTCATACGTTCCGGGCTTTTGTCTCCTGCTTTGTTCTATACAAGCCCTGATCTGTACGGGCTTGTAAAGCTTTATCTGGTAACGGAAAAAAGAGAGCTTAAAAGACCTGAAGACTGGTACTGCCTTACAGAAAATTATTTTTTGGAAAATCCGGAACAGTCTGTCAAATACTCGGCATACTTTTCCTATTATATACTGGGCTATTATCTCCGATCCTACGAGGATTACAGCTTCAGGAAGAATTATGCGATGGGGCTGTTACATCTTAATATGATATTGCTTTTTGATATGCTGTATAAAAGAAAGCATGGTTCGCTGGACAGAGAGGCTCAGGCGATGATAATCTCATCCTATAACAAAAAGGCATTTTATAACGAAGGGGTTAAAAAGAAAATGTATGAGGT
>JAIKXO010000222.1 GCA_024684065.1 Lachnospiraceae bacterium | reverse complement strand
CTCTTTTATTAAGGTCTTCGAACTTATACAGGCTCGCATCAAACTTGTTAAGCTCGCCATCAAGCTTTGAATCGTACCACGAATCCGTATCAAGACCTTCAATAACGATCCTGAAGGTGTCCTTATCGTTCATCTGGTCCGTGTCTACCGCGAGATAGAAATAATCATATCCACTTATCTCGATCCGATTCCCGTCCTTTATTTCGACAGATTCGGGGATAACCTCTTCCTGAGGCTGTTCCTCGGGAACAGCGTTCTCTTCGGTATAGCCCTCCGGCTGGGAATTTACCTGTTCTCCATCGGCAGGCTGACCATTCTGCTGTTCCTCGGAAGGCTGTCCGCCCTGCTCTTCTACGGCAGGCTGTCCGTTCTGCTGCTCCTCGGAAGGCTGTTCACCCTGTGGCTCTTCGGCAGGCGGTTCCTCCTGTGGCTGTTCCTCCTGCGGATCTTCAGCAGGCGGTTCCTGCATTTCCTCTGAACCGTTCTCCGAAATATTATCACCAGCGACGTCAGCCCCGGCTTCGGACGTAACCTCGATATTATCGCCGCCCTGTTCCTGATAGCTGTCAGCGTCAACCGCAAATACTGTCGCGGTATTTTCCAAAAGCATGGACACCAGAGCAAGCATAGCTACAAACGACTTGAACCCTCTTTTCTTCATCTCTTCTCTCTCCTTAAATTCAATCCGACAATTCCTTGTCACAGCTATTTGTTCAACCCTTCGCCTTTTCCTTTTCGGAAAGCCAGAGACCCCTTTTTTAACCCCGCCCCCCCAGGCAAGGATAATACTTTCACTTATAAACCGTGGCCGGATGGCTTGTATTTCAGCACATACCACCCTTCCCGGATACTCATATCCATGGCCTCAACTTCCCCCGTTTCAGCCATAGATATTCCTAGTCAAATAAATTCCCTCAGAATATATGACTTTATATAAGCCGAAAAAGGTGCAGAAAAAAGTTAATATTTTTATTTGGAAAGTTTAAATTTTTACGATAATTGAATAATTGTGATTTAATGAAAAAAAAGAACTGCAAATTTGGTAAAATATGGTCAGGAGGTCTTATTATATGGGAAGTTATGTGAATCCGGGAAGCGAGAGCATGCAGTCGGCGGTTAATTCCGAGATTTATGTGGACAAAACCGGACTGCTCAGGATCCTGAACAATGCTATCGGTACCGAAAAGCGTTATTTCGCGGTCAGCCGTGCCAGGCGTTTTGGCAAAACAATGGCCGCAGGGATGATAGACGCATACTACAGCAGGGGATGCGATTCGAAGGAGCTGTTTTCGCCCTATGAGATCGCGGAAGATCCGGATTTTGAAAAATATCTGAACCGCTTCAATGTCCTTCATTTTGACGTTTCTACTTATTTCAATATGGCAAAAGACCCGGAAGATATTATATCCATGATGGACAGGACGCTTCTTTCTTCAATGAAGGAAGAGTTTCCTTTTCTTGCTGAAATGGAACCGGAAAATACCGCGCAGGCGATCTTTATGGTTTATCAACGGGAAAAGCGGCAGTTTGTTGTTATTATCGACGAATATGACTGTATCATACGCGATGCTCCGGATAATGAAGCCCTGATCCTTCAATACCTGAAATACCTGCGTGGCTTTTTTAAAACCGAAGAATCAAGGCACTTTCTGGCACTTGGATATATCACCGGCATATTGCCGGTCAAAAAAGTTGACGGCGAATCGGCGCTTAACAATTTCACCGAGTATACGATGACCAATCCCGGGGAGCTGGTTCAGTATTTCGGATTTACCCTTAATGAGATTAATAAGATATGTCACGGAAATCCTGAGGATTATAAGGAGATGCTCAATTGGTACGACGGATACTATATGTATGCTCCGGAACCCGAAGCAACGGGAGAAGCAGGCGAAGATAACGAAGATCAGAGCATACGCAGGCTATATGGAAAATACAGGCGGCTTTGGCATATATGCAATCCGAATTCCGTGGTGGATGCGATGATGCAGAGCGGATATATGTCCTATTGGAAGAACACCGGGACCTTTGCATCCCTGCGAAACTTTATCTCCCTGAATTATGCCGGTCTTAAGGACGATGTAGTCAGGCTGCTTTCGGGAGACCGGATAAACGTCGATATCAGAGGGTTTCAAAATGACGTAACACAATTCAATTCTAAGGATGATGTGCTTGCCTGCCTTATTCATATGGGATATCTCGGCTACGACGACTATACTAAGGAGGCCTTTATCCCTAACCTGGAGGTGGCGGAGGTTTTCGAGATTGCCATCAGAACCGGAGACTGGGACGATGTGGCGGATGCTCTGAGGCGGTCGGAGGAGCTTCTTCGAGCCGTAAAAAATGGAGATGAGGCTAAGGTGGCACAGGTTATTTCGCAATCCTACCAGAATTATGCTTCCATAATCAATTTCCATGATGAAAATGCTCTTGCCACGGCTATCATGATAAGTTTTTATACTGCCCGCAGCAATTATTATGTCAAAAGGGAACTCCCGGCAGGACGCGGGTTTGCAGATATCGCCTTTATTCCGAAATATCCGGGGAAAGATCCTGCCATGATAGTAGAACTGAAATGGAACAGAAGCGCCAGGGCTGCGATCAGGCAGATCCATGATAAAAACTATGCCGGAGCCCTGTCGGATTATCAGGGGGAGCTTCTTCT
>JAIKXO010000319.1 GCA_024684065.1 Lachnospiraceae bacterium | reverse complement strand
AAGGGTGCGAAGAACGGCGTTGGGTCTTCGAGCAAGAGGGCGAAGAATGGACCGGTGGACTCGGGAAAGGAAGAGAAGGGAGGCCAGGGATTCTCGGCAAAGGGAACGAAGGATGGAGCCGGCCTGGAGATCTCGAAATTCTCGAACGACAAGCTGGCGCTGTTCAGAAGAAACCACGCGGGCTTCGTGTTCCAGCAGAACTACCTGAACGACTCGATGAGCGCGCTGGACAACGTGATGGTGAGCGGCCTCCTCAAGAACAGGGACCGCAAGGCGCTGGCGGAGAAGGCGATGCGGCTGCTGGAGCGGGTGGAGATCAACGAAAGGGATTCGCGGAAATTCCCGGCGCAGCTTTCGGGCGGGCAGCAGCAGAGAGTGGCGGTTGTGAGAGGCGTCATCAACAGCCCTGAAGTGCTCTTTGCGGACGAGCCCACCGGAGCGCTCAATTCGCAGAACACCACGAACGTGCTGGACATCCTGAGCGAGCTAAACCGGGAAGGGCAGAGCATCGTGATGGTGACCCACACGATCAAGGCGGCGGAACGCGGAAACCGCATCATCTATCTGGCGGACGGCGTGATCTCGGACGAATGCGAGCTGGGCGCCTATGCCGGTGACTACATGGATGAGGAGAATCCGGACAGAGAAACAGCCCGTAAGCGCCATGAAAAACTCAAGGAATTCCTCCAGGAGATGGGATGGTAATTGAGTAGGAAAAAAGGAACTCACAGAGATTCCTGAAAAAAGGGCCGGTAACAGAGCACAAAAACGAAACTCAAAAAAACCTCTGAAAAAGGTAATAACCGATCCGATAAAGGAGACCCCCATGTACAAACTTTTCTTCATAGCCAAAAACAACATGAAAAAACAGAAGGGTGACATGATCACCTTCTTCCTCCTCACTTTCCTCGCGGCGTTTCTGATCTTTGACTGCGCCTCGGCCATCGCGGGGCTCGGAAAGGTGATGGACGGCCGCTTCGAGGCCACGAACGGCGCGCACATCATGCTGATGACCAACGACACGGAGGCGGAAAACGACGCGGCGCGAAGGGCCTTCACCGGAAACGCGGACATCGCGGAATACGAGCATACCCCGCAGATCCGCCTGGTCGCGGAATACAGGAATAAAAAGCAGGACGAGTATCTGCAGTACATGTTCCTGGCGGAAGCGATCAACCTGGACAAGACCCAGATGAAGGTGCAGGGCGAAAAGCGCGCGTATCAGAAAAACGACATCCTCATCCCGCTCAACATGAAGGCCGGCTTCGCCATTGGCGACGTGCTGCAGCTGAAGTTCGGGGACAATGTGTACGAATTCACCGTGGCAGACTACCTGGAGGACCCCTATTTCTGCTCGACCATAAACATCACCATCTACAGCGTGTGCATGTCGCAGGAGATGATCGACGAGCTGTGCGAGAAGGAAGAGAGCGTGCAGAAGCGGAGCTGCCACATGGGCCGCGTGTCCGCCACGTTTTCTGCCAGCGGCCGCACTACGGACGACCTGGAGAACGACATCAACGAGAAGTACAAAGAGTACCTGAGCGAGCATGCCGAGAAAGAAGAAAACGTCAACGTGACGGACTACATGCTGGTCAACTGGGACATCATGAAGGGCGGCTCGCAGTTCATCCCGATGATCGTCATGGCGGTGCTGCTGGTGTTCGCAGTGCTGGTCATGGTCATCGCGCTGGTCATCATCTCGTTCAGCATCAAAAACTTCATCCAGAAGAACATGAAAAACACCGGCATCCTGGAGGCGAGCGGCTATACCGTGAAGGAGCTGCGGATCTCCCTGATCCTGCAGATCAGCCTGGTGGCCCTGGCCGGGGCGCTGGCAGGAATGGCGGCCGCGGCGGCGAGCTTTGGCAAATTCGGCGAGATCATCTCGTCCATGCTGGGGCTTTCCTGGAACCAGCCGGTCAACGCGGGCGTCGGAGCGGCAACCATGCTCTTCCTGCTGCTGGTGGTGGCCCTGGTGGCAACGGCCTGCAGCAGCGCTTATCAGAAGGTGAGCGTTCTGGACGCGCTGCGCGGCGGCATCACCGCGCACAACTTCAAGAAGAACTACTTCTCCTTTGAAAAGACACCCCTGCCCATTCCCATGGTGCTCTCGCTCAAGGACCTGGCGGGCGGCGTGGGCCGGAACGTCATCATGGCCTGCATCAGCGCGCTGCTGGTGATCTCGGCGCTCATCGGCTTCGGCCTGGTGGAGAATTTCTGCGAGGACCCCGATGGCCTCATGAGGATCATGGCGTTTGAAATGGCCGACGCGTCCGTGGAAGGCAACACAAAGGGCGGGGACATCTCGGAAGAGCTGTGTGCCCTGCCCGGCGCGGAAAGCGTGATGGTGCAGACGACCTTTGAGCCGGCGCTGAAGGCAGGGGATAAGGAAGGCACCTTCTACACCTACGCGGTGGACGACATCCGCAATACAAAGAGCACCAACATGCTGGACGGCAGGATGCCGGAAAGCGCCAACGAGATCATGGTGACGTCGGGCATCGCCGGCGACATGGGGATCAGCTGCGGCGACGTGGTGACGATCGAATACGCCGGCCGGGAGGCGGACTACCTGGTCACCGGCATCAACCAGAGAGTGGAGCGGATGGGCAGGACCATCTACATGCGGCTGGACGGGGTCGAAAAGATCGTGCCCGGCGACCTGAGCGCACGCTACACCTACTGCATCTACACAAAAGAGGGCGTGAGCTTTGACGGGATCAGCGCGCAGCTGGAAGCTCTGAAGAAAGACAAGGACTACGATTACAGCATCCGGAACGACAGGCTCTTCATGGAGAGCACCACGAAAACCGCGTCGGCGAGCCTGACGATGATCTGCCTGGCCATCGTGGCCATCACGATCCTGGTGGTGATCTTTGTGGAATCGCTGGTGATCAGGGCCAAGATCAGCCGCGAATGGAGAGGCATGGGCATCAGCAAGGCGCTGGGACAGACCACGGCGGGGCTCATCTGCCAGATCATGCTGTCCAACATTCCGGCAGTGACCATCGGGGCGCTCATCGGCGCGATCCTTGCGCAGCCTGCCGGAAGTGCTGTGGTGAAAGCGGCGTTCTCGCTCTTCGTGATCAAAAACGTGAGATTCGACATCTCGATGCTGTGGAGGGGCGTGTGCTTCGCGGGCATCATCCTGACGGCCGCCCTGGCAGCAGCTGCCGCAGGCCTTCGGGTGCGGGAGCTGAAGCCGGTGGAGATGATCACGGAGCAGTAAGCCTTTGCGGATCCCCGGGGGATGTGCTATAATCGAGCCCATAAGGGGGAAGGGAACAAGATGCATTACGACTGCCTGATCGTTGATGACGAGAAAGAGCTGGCAAAAACGACAGCGGAATATTTTGAAATGTTTGACATCAGGACGCAGTACGTTGACAGTGCTGCGTCTTGTTTTGCTTTCCTGGAAGAAAATGATGCCGACATGATCCTGCTGGACATCAATCTGGGCGACGGCTCGGGCTTTGACGTGTGCAAGCGCATCCGCGAGGAATACAAGCTTCCCATCCTTTTCATCAGTGCCCGGCAGAGCGACGATGACGTGCTGATCGCGCTCAGCATCGGCGGGGACGACTACATCAAGAAGCCCTACAGCCTCTCCGTGCTGCTGGCCAAGGTGAAGGTGAATCTGAAGCGCGTGCAGCAGCTGAAAGCGCTGGAGGGACAGGCGGAAGAGAAGGAAGTGAAGGCCGACACGCCGGAATTTGTCCTGGACGAGCCGACCATGTCGCTGCTTCTGAAGGGCGAGCGCATCACGCTGAAAGCCAAGGAATTCGCGCTCCTCAAGTGCCTGTACGAGCACCGCAACACGATCGTCAGCAAGGACAGGCTGTTTGACGAGGTGTGGGGCGACAACTTTTATTCCGACGGCACGCTGAACGTGCACATACGGAAGCTGCGCGAAAAGCTGGAGAGCGACCCCAACGAGCCGCGCTATATCAAGACGATCTGGGGGACCGGATACATTCTGGAGTTGAAATAGGGCCGGATGAAGACACATGTCAGGATAGTCATCACGTATGTCGTGCTGATGCTGCTGGTGCTGGGAGGGCTGCTCATTGCTTTTCACAACATAACCGTGCCGGCGGGCAGCATTGCGAATTACAGTGATGAACAATTGACCATCTATAAAGAGATCCGGAGCGGCATGAACGCTTCGATCGAACTGCAGCGGCAGCAGATGCTTCTGTGCATCGTTGTCTTCTGGGTGTTTCTCCTGGTTCTGGGACTTGCTTTCCTGTTTGCGGTATATCTGGTGGAACTGCGGCCCCTCCGTGACATGCAGACACATGCGCTCGAGATCGCCAAGGGCAACCTGGATGTGGCGCTGCCCATGCGCAGGGGGACGATGTTCGGCAGCTTTGCCGAGAGCTTCGACCTGATGCGCGAGGAGCTGAAACGCTCCAGGGAGCGCGAGCAGGCAGCCGAGCATGCCAAGCGGGAACTGGTGGGGGAGCTGAGCCACGACCTGAAGACGCCCGTGGCCACCATACAGGCCAGCTGCGAAGTGCTGGATGTGATCTACCGGAAAAAGCTCGCGTCCGCGGAAGACGGGGAGGAGCGGAAAGCCGTCGAGAATACCCTGGAGAAGATCGGCTTCATCAGCAGCAAGGCCGAGATCATAAACCAACTGGTGCAGAACGTGTTCCGGGCCACGCTCGAGGACATGGAAGAGATCGAAGTGAACGTGACGGAATGCGATTCCAAGCTGATCGAAGGGTACTTCAAGAACCTGAAGGACTATGGGAACATCATCCTGCAGAACCGCATCCCGGAATGCCTGGTGTGCATCGATCCCCTGCGCATGGAGCAGGTGGTGGACAACATCGTGGGCAATTCCTATAAATACGCAGGGACAGACATCCTGGTGAGCTTTGAGGAGACCGGGAAGCTCCCGGCCGGGGGAGGGAAGCAGAACAGCTACCTGCGCATTACGATACGCGACAAGGGCCCGGGGGTGCCCGAGGAGGAGCTGCCCCTGGTCATCGAAAAATACTACCGCGGCAAGCTCTCGAAGGACAAGAGCGGCTACGGCCTGGGGCTGTACCTTGTGAAGCACTACATGGAAAAGCAGGGCGGCGGCATGGAGTATTACAATGACGGCGGGTTCGTGGTGAAGCTGTTGGTGAGGAAGGTTTAGATCAACTCTTGTTTCTCTTCTGCAACGCGGCCGTGTTGCGTTCCCAGAAGACACCGTCGGCATAACCCTGGATCGTTTTATCCTTTTTGGCCATTTCCAGGCGTTTTTCAGCCCAGGGTCCGCCTTCAGGAGCAATGCCATTGTTTTTTCATTAGATAGTATGCTTTGACAGGAAATCGCAACTTCTAAAATCAATTTAGATAGTCATATATCCAAAGGAATTGGAATATCAAAAATTGAAAAAATGCTGAAAATACGAGGTATTTGAAAAAATTAGATATGGACATTTTTGAGGAAAATGGTATACTTAATTTGAATTTAGATAGACCATTTTTTGAAAATCAGGGGGTGATTACAAGGTGAGCGATATGAAGCTGAAGAGGATTACAATCCGGAATTTCAAGTCCTTGTATGATGTTTCGTTTGAGCCGGGGAGAGTAAATGTTTTCATAGGAGCAAACGGTTCCGGAAAGTCTTCCGTTTTGGAGGCGATCGGCGTGCTAAGCGCTGCTATGACGGACAGGGTCAATGCAGCCAGTTTACAGCGAAAAGGTGTGAGGCTAAGCACATCCGCACTGTATAAATCCAAGTTCCTGTCCATAGAGAAGGAATCAAAAACTGTGGATTTCTCCTTGGAGTGGGGGCTGAACGGGCATGATTACGGATATGTGAACCATATGACAGTTCCTAATGACGATGATGCCTGGAAATACTTTGCTGAAAGCGTGACCTGTGATGGGGAGGCGGTTTACGGCAGGAGCAATGCAAGCAGTGCCAAGCTGAATAATAAGATAGGATATTTTACGATTTCCGAGGCTCTGTCCGGAAACGATTATGTTCAGGCAGCCAAGTATATTGGGGATTACGGGATTTATCAACCGGACACTTTGACTTTGAGGGGGACGGTTGCGGATCCTATACAGACGAATCCGATCGGGCTGAACGGGGGACGATTGGCAGAGGCGATACAGGATCTTCTCCATGAAGAAGATGGCGACGTGATGTTTGGTTCGATGTTCATGGAGGATATGTTGGAACTGATTGACTGGGCATCGGAATTCAAGGTAAGCAAGCCGAAGAAGTCTATCTTGAATCCCGGTGTTCCGACAACACAGCAGATCATCGAGTTCAGAGACAAGTATCTGAAAGACACCGCATCCTTTACCGGGTATGATGCCAGCGAAGGTGCGTTGTATGTTTTGTTCATGCTTTCCCTTGCGATGCATGAGAAGGCTCCGAAGATGTTTGCGATAGACAGCTTTGACCATGCCATGAACCCGAGACTGGCAAGGAAGGTTACGGAGCTATTCACGAACAAGATCATTGAAGCAAATAAGAGTGTATTCATGACAACTCACAATCCTCTGGTGCTTGATGGGCTGGACCTGTCCAACGATGATATAAGATTGTTTACAACGGACAGGAACAAACATGGCCATGTAGAGATCAGACGTGTACAGGTTTCGGAGAAGCTATTAAAGATGGATCAGCCTCTGTCAAGGCTTTGGATCAATGGAGTGTTGGGAGGTGTTCCGGAACTGTTATGAAAAAGGTGATCGGAATAGTGTCGGAAGGGCCAACCGACCATATGGTTCTAAAGGCGGCCATTGACAGGATCACAGGTGAAGAGAATCGATATTTATCGCTGCAGCCGGAGCCGGATATGAGGGGACGCTTTGGTAACGGGTGGAAGGGTGTCTGGAGATGGTGCAAGGAGGCAGCTTCTATCAATGTGCTTATGCAGGAAGTGCAGCCGGGCATAGATGCAATCGTCATCCAGATGGATGGAGATGTGATCCGGAAAGAAAAAGAGACCCATTGTCTTTGCAAATCAACGGTTTGTGAGGATAAGGGAAAGGTTTTCCCTATATATTGCGAGAAGGTGAAGGATGAGAACTGCCCCGTAGAACTTCCGTGTGAAAGTCATGATAGTGGAATCGAGGGAAGGATCAATCACGGTGTGTCGATTCTAATGGCAGCCCTGGGTGAAGTTGATATGACTCATATCTCGATTGTCATCCCATGTGATAGTACTGATGCGTGGGTTGTGGCGGCGTATGATGATATCGATGATGTTGAATCCCTTGTGGATCCCTGGAAAAATATAATTGCTCAGAAGAAGCATTATCATGGTATAAGGGTGAGGGATAAAAAGAACACCACAACCTATAGGAATTTTTCTGACAAGGTTGTAGATCAGTGGAGTGCTGTTAAAGAAAAGTGCAGCACAGCGATGCTTTTTGAGCAGGAAGTAAAGAGGATTCTGATGGATGGCTGAAAATCAGATAGGCTTTTTTCAAGATAAGGATCTCTTCGGAGGTCCTTTTATTTTGCAAATGCTAAATATAATGTCCGGGAGTTTGGATGCACAAGATGTTGTGGTTTCTTTTGTTCGCTTTATTGGACTGGAAAAGTGGGACAATCCAGACATGCAGCGAGGCCGGAATCGGATGAAGCGTTTGAAGGGAGGAACGGAACGATGATCGGAAGTGTGAAGCTTTTCAACGGAAACAAAAGCCGAGGGGGTTATACGGAGATCAACTATTACGATGAAACGGGCCGGGAGGTGGATCCCGAGGAGGCGGTCCGTGTGCGGATCCGCGAGGTCCTGGCCAGCGGGGAGATCGTGAAGGAGAGCTGGGGGTATT
Source organism: Lachnospiraceae bacterium (assembly GCA_024684065.1). Next base: position 8,714 of record JAIKXO010000319.1, on the reverse strand, counting down.
GCGGGACGGTGAGGAAGCCGGCGTGAGGGGGTGATGACACTGGGAGTACAATACCCGCATGGAGGGTTCTCCAAAAATAAAAACGTAAAATCCGTTGATAAATTGTGGGATGGGTGGTATACCACACTCAGATTGAAATTTATTAACGCCAAATCCGTTTTTATTTTTGAGGTGCCGATTTGAAGCTTCTAAGGACCACGACTGACGGGCAGCAGCGGTCAGAATCTAAAATTCATTTTAGGATATATGAGCACGCGATCGATGGCGATTACAGCGATCTGTCTGATGTTACGATCATTTTCGTGCCGACAAAAGGGATAGAAAAGTCGGAAGTGAAACGATATGCGGAGGTTCTGCTGAAGAGAAACTGCCATGATTTTGTGTTCTGTGATGATGAAGAAACGGGATGGAAACAGGTCTTTGATTTTGTATGTGCTGACTATTATCACGATTCCGATGATGGTGCAACGATCTGGGGGATTAAATCCATAGAGACATTAAAAGATGAAATATGGACAGCATTTAAGGAAAAAATATGGGTTCTATGCCAGGATTACGCTACTATCAGGGAATGTGTGGATACGTTGAATGGCGAGATCGATCTTTCTCATATCATTGCACACAGATACTGCAGCAATCATAAAAAGACCTTAAAACGCGATAGTGTATGTGGCTGTTTCTATTGCCTGAAAATCTATTCTCCAAAAGAGATTAAAATGTGGATTCAGGGAGAACCGGGGGATCCGTTTGGGACGGCAATCTGTCCATATTGCGGTATTGATTCAGTGATTGGAGAAAGCAGCGGATTCCCGATCACACATGAGTTCCTTCGCAGGATGGAAAAATACTGGTTTAACTGCCTGCCGGAAGATGTTACATAATTGACAAATATACTGAAAGCCGGGGATCGCTTCCCGGCTCTCTTTATATAATGCGTGCAACTATCAGTGATGCACGCCTGGGGAGGCGCAGAGCGCCTCGAAAAAGAATATAGCACGCAGGTATCTTCAATGGAACACTTGACAGCGGGGATATAATCGTATCAACACGTCAAACCAATTGTCTTAGGGAGGATGCCCATGTCAGATCGTAACAGTCTTAAGGAAACAGAAGCATATGAAAGATTGGGAGCAGCCATAGTTGCGCAGGCATGCAGGGACGCCATGAGTCACCCGGCGGAGGTGAGACGCTTTTTTTGTGACGGGAAGAGCATTTTTGATATATGCATGCCGACAGCAGATGGTGAAGCGGTATGGAAGCAGGTAAGGGAAAACTACCGTAAATACGGGAAATATATCGCAGGGAATGGAGCACCGGCTTACGAATCGTAGATGCAGTTTACGAAGCGTGGGAAGCTCTTGAATATATTGACAGGGGCTTTATACTATAACTATAAGGCATAAAGGAACGAGGGGGATAGCGGTAAACTATAAATCAAAGGAACGGGGGTTATTGGATGGATTCCGGCAAAAAGACGGTTGAGAAGAAAGAGATCGTTACCACGGTTGCGTATCTTCTGGGACAGAAGGATGAGGTTTTTCAGGAGTATTATTCCGAATGTGAGGATATTCTGGAGAAGCTCCGTGTCAGCGATGCTGCCAATAAGATCCGTTTCCTTTGCAGGCTCCGGACAGCCCTTTTGCTGAACTATCTGAAGACCGAGCAGGCGATCATGAGTCTGACCGGTATCGAGCAGATGGAGTGGTTTGATGCTTCTGAGATCCGCAAGCTCCGTTCAATGGGAGCCGATCCTGTCCTATATAACGCCAAAGCTAATCAGTATGCCGAGCATTTTAACAAGCTGATCGCAGAGGGGATCGATGCATGCAAGCCTTTCTTTCCGGATTGGGTGAACTTTGATTTCATCCGGGATCTTTTCGTGGTCCCGCACTATAACCGGGCGGATGTTTTGAAAGAGGAGTTCTCCAAATATCAGGCGAACCGTCAGCTCTATCCGTTCCAGTTCTATATCCATTGGGAACCGACAGATGCCGGAAATATCCTGATCAACGATCTGAAGTTCTTAAAGGTCGTTTATGCCCAGCACGATGCGGTCTTTACGGATATCTCCAAGACCCACGATGCCGAAGATAACACCAAGTTGACCATCTATGATTTCATCAACGATGCCGAGACAGTCCTGTTTTCTGTGGATTGTGAGAATTGTGATCCTTATAAGCTTTACGGGGTTCTCTGCAATCTGGATCAGGAGCAACTTTCCAAAGTAAACCGCATCGTTCTTTACGATGATGTTCATACCAGCAGGGCATGGGACTATATCCCGCTGCTCACCAAGCTCAAAGTGGAGCATATCGAGGTAGAAAGGGTTGCCAATAACAAATCCCTTGTGGATATCCGCATGACAGCCGGTGTCTGCAAGTCCTTCTATGAAGAACATGTAGATTCCTTTATCCTCTGCTCTTCCGATTCCGATTTCTGGGGATTGATCTCCTCCCTCCCGCATGCGGGCTTTCTGGTTATGTATGAGTATGAAAAGTGCGGGCAGGCGATCAAGGATGCACTGAACACGAGACACATCTTCCATTGTGCGATGGATGATTTTTATTCCGGGAATGCCGGAGAGCTGAAACGGATCGTCCTGAAGAAGGAGTTGGAAGAAAGGCTTTTGGATGTTCCCGGACACGATGCCTGGGAACTGACCAAGGAGATCTTTGCGAAAGCCCGGATCACGGCGAAGGATAACGAGATGCAGGTCTTTTATGATAAATACATAAAGACCTTGAAGTTGAAGATCGATGAGCGTGGGCGCTTTGTGATCGCTATGGAAGACTAAAAGTCCTATAAATTTGATTTTCACATTACGTTTTCACATTACGAAGCCCTATAAACCCTTATAATCGCAAAAGAACACCTGTTCCGTGGAGCAGGTGTTCTTTTTGGACCGGTCGTTTGATATTCTTAACCCAGTTAAGAAACAGAAACCCGCTGAAAAAGGCGAAAACAGCGGAAAACCAGGGAATTCGGCGAAGAAAGGAGGCCGCCATGACAGCAAAAGAGGCAAGACGGATAGCAGAAGAGTTCGAGCAGAAGCAGGTGCACACGGAGGAAGAGGAGTTCCTTTTTACTGAGGAGGTGCGCTTCCACATGATTAGGATAGGGATTTATCTGGTGGATTTTTGATCAAATTGACGAGTTTCGGGGTCCTAATTGCAAAACGGTTCAGCCTCAAGAAAACTGTGATGAATTTAATGGCTGACGTTTTGTGAATGAAGCTGGAAGAATTTTGGATCATTTTCGGTCCGAGTTCGAACTGAGTGTATTTGATATAGATGATATATTTTTACTGAATCGACAAATTGCGCAATTTGCGGAAGGCAACAGTAGAAGTTTTTGTGAAAAAGTGATAAAATAATAAAGCGATTATGATTTTATATCGGTAGATGTGATGCTACTTGTAAGGGGAAAAAATGGAAAAGGAAAGACTCTCTGAAATTATAAAAGAATACCGAAGAAAACACTATCTTTCGCAAGCTGAATTTGCACATAAAGCCGGGGTTTCTCCTACATACATTTCTGTGCTTGAACGTGAAAAAGATCCCAACACAGGATTGCCGACTAAACCTAAAATGGAAACATATGCCTTACTTGCTGGTGCAATGGGGATATCACGAGATAAGCTGATTGCCAGGGTCGAAGGGAAGGAGATGTTTGAGAGCACATTTAAGATGGAGTGCTTTTCTGTTCAGATAGTATCCAGGTTAGATGATTTTGATATGAGCTTATCTGAAATTGCCCGGAATAATAAAGATAATATATACCATATTCCAGCAGAATTATATAAGGTATGGCGAACCCTCGCTTTTGTAATGAGTTATGACGATTATGGTCAAGGCGTGTTTAAGGGGGACATAGCAATAACATGGCTGGATGAAGAACTGCGAAACGGGGACTATGTTGTGGCAGCAAACCGTGACGGTGAATTGGGCATTAATAGAGTGTTTCGGGATAATAACGGTATTCTTTTATATGGCTCCTTGAACGAGGAACCATATAGATATAAAGAGGATGATGATAATATGTCTGTAAGAGTACTTGGTAGGGTTGTTCAGATTCGTCGTCAGTTCCGTGGAAAGAATTAATCTCATAGGATACATTGGAATAGTAAAAAGTTTTCAAAAGGTGTTGTGGGGATATTAAAAATACTTATGCGGGAGAAGGTTATGGATAAAACACTATTAAAGAAAGATCTTATAACGATTCTTACAGGTGTGTGTGAAAAAGATTTTTCTGACTACACTGTGTTGAATGAAGAAATTAAAAGAATTGAGAAGAGTGTTAACAATGGAAGCCCTTATATTGGGAAGTACTTTGAGCGCCTCACTAATCAATGTGGTGATAAAAAATGTATTCTTTGCGAAAAACAAGAGGCGGAGAATGGTATTGTTTGTCAAAGCTGTATAGACAGGATTGCGCCTACAATTGGTTATATTCCACCGGGAAGAAAACAAGATAAAGTGGATGAGCTGACTCAAGTATTAACGGAAGAGAGCAGAGATACAAATACAGGAACAACGAGAGGGACTGATAATATATCTCCAAATAGTGTTTTATGTCCTGATTGTGGTACGAAGATAGAGGCGTATGAGAAAATATGTCCTAACTGTGGAAGACCCATTAAAAAATCCAAGCAAATGAATTTTGCCCCTGTATTAATTCTTGTTTTAGCAGTAAGTGTTATTATTTTAACTATCGCATTGATTCCGCTAATTCGAAAGAAGGTTGATCCCATTGGAGAATTTGAACGATTGATTAGTAAGGGGGAAACTAGCGAGGCAGTATTTTTTTATGAGGAAAATATAAAGTTCAATGATGAACTGAATGCTGAGCTTACAGAGAGATTCATATCGGAAATAGATTCTATCAAGAAAGATTTTGTTTCAAAGGATACTGGATACGAAGAAACCGTAGAAATTCTAAAAGAATACAAGGAGTATACGTTTGTCGAAGAATATCTGACAAGTGTAAAAAAGGAAATTGAAAAAATTAATGATGCAAGAGTAAAAATGAAAAAAGCTGAGGATGAAGAAAAGAAGGGGAATATCCTTAAAGCGATTGAGATATATGAGGAATTAAAACCAGACGAAGAGGGATACGCGTTAGCGATTGAGAAAATAGAGGAATTAAAGCAATATTATATTGATAACATTATAAAAGAAGCCAAGGATCTAGCCGATGAGAAGAAATATGAAGAAGCCATTGTTTTGCTGAATGAAACGGCAGATGAAATGGGACATACTAAAGAAATGGACTCCCTTGTAAAAAAATACAATGAGGAAAAGTATGATCGGGGAGTATGTGATGTTAGAAATGCTAATTTTGGAGATTCAAAAGAAACGGTAAAAAAATATGAACGAGCGGAATTGTGCGATGAAGGTGTGGATACGCTAAGCTATAAGGATTCATTAGATGCGTCAGATGTAGATGTTTTCTATTACTTTAACGAGTCAGATCAATTATATATGATTATATATAGTTTGTCGGAGCACTACTCAAATTATGATTACTATATAAGAGATTATAATAGTTTTCATGCAAAGCTAGTAGAAAAATATGGAGATCCCAGTAAAGTTCAGAATTGGACATCAAATTCAAGTTTGGTTAAGTATTGTGATACAGAAGGAGAAGCACTTCTCCTGGGCTATTTATCTAAAGCAAGTGTTTGGAAACTAAGCAAAATGGACATATTGATTTCATTACAGAATGATGCTGGGCTTAAGCTTTTTATTGCATATCAAAGTAAAATGTTTGATTCTAAGGATAGTAAAAACCAATATTGACAGCGGGAGGAATGAAAATGGCTTTAATTGAATGTCCCAAATGCGGTAATGCCGTTTCTGATCAGGCGATTAAGTGCCCAAAGTGTGGAAAAAAACTCAAAATAAGAAAAGAAGTGTTTGTAACCATAGCATTAATTGCAGTGGCGTTTGTTGTGGTTTTTTTGGTGATATGGGTAGCAAGAATAGAGCGCGAAAAAAAGGAACAAGAAACACTTAAGAAGGAGCAGCTTGTTGAAGATAAACGGTTAGATCAAATAGATGATTTGCTTTTAGAGATCGATGAAGCATATCAGATTCCGGATTTTGATAAAATTGAAGAATGCTACGATTCTCTCGATGCTTTGAAATACGATACAACGAAACAGAGAAGCGTTCTGGAGTATGATAAGTTTGTATATGAAGAGGTCTATGCATACTATGTAGCAATGAGGAATTTTGATGATGCTCTAAATAATCATAGTTATAAAAGTCTTAAGGAACTAGTAGACGGGATGAAGCCATATTTAGAAAAGATTACAGAATTATCGGTGAATGAAGATTCAAAATTGGGGAGGTATATCAAGGAAGTTCAAGATAATCCAATGCTTGCCGGGTTGCTGTATACGTATTACGGGGATAATATTGATATAGATTTGGACTACGCTTTGACGCAGAGTGATCACGTAATGATACTGAGAACATATACAAGTGAACTGGTAAACATAGAGTTCCCTTATAAAGAATCTGATGAAAAGGATAATATGTAGAAAAATTTTCCACTAGAGGAAGTGTCGGGTTTATATAGATTTCGCTGAGAGTAAGGAAAACAAATAGGACAGGTTCATTATGAATCATCTTCTTCCTTATCTTTTGAAATTATGTAGTGATAGTGAATACTAAAAATGTGTTTCAGGTAGAGTTAAATAATTGCGTTAATATATTATGACCGAAAATACAAAACTGGTTTATAAAGGTGAGGTTATACTATGGGGTACGAGAAAAAAACAATTAGATCCATCATTGAAGATATTAATGGAAGAAAAGTGTATTTGCCTGCAATTCAAAGAAAATATGTGTGGGATAACGATCGAATAACCAAGTTGATGGATTCAATTATGCTGGGGTACCCGATAGGGACTTTTTTTGCTATGGAAAGTAAAAAAATCCGTTGTTAACGAAAAAGAATATTCAATGTATGAATTTATCAAAGACTACTGGTAATTGAGGGTTTATAATAGGAGATTTATTTAACACCAACAAAAGAAAGTAGAGAGTAATATGGGCATCTTGGATTTATTATTTGGAAAGAAGAATAATGTTAATCAACCAGTTCGTGTGAATAATGGTTCACCAGCAATGAATAAGAGGATTCCATTAGCTGCGTCCAATACTGGTGTAGACATAAAGACTTTGGTTATGTTGGCATTGTCAGAGAAGTATAGGGTTGGAGAAATGAAATATCCTGCTTATTTGCAAAATAAGTACGGTATTCCATTTCCTAATGAAGTTCTTAGTAGACTTGCCTCATTAGGCTATATAAGGAAGTCTGATGGTTATGAAACGCTCGCGAATATGAGTGGAGCGGATCTTAAGGAACTGTGTGGACGATTTGGATTGAAAGTAAGTGGTAAAAAAGAAGATTTATGCCGAAGATTGAAGGAGAGTGTGGCACCTGTTGCGTTGGAGTCACAAATATCTGATAGATACTGGATTATCACCGAATCAGGCAGGGATTTATTGATTAATAATCCATATATCGAATATTACCTTCAGGATCATAAATATTCTTTGGAGGTGATTGGGATTAATCTCACTGAGTGTGCGAGGATATGCTCGAGCGGGAGAAGAGTTCGCGATGCTCTTTGGGGTGAGCTTAATAAACGCTCTCTGGAGTATTATCAGAAAAGTATGAAAAACAGAAATTTCCATGATTATTGCGAATTACTTCGTTTAATGGCGCTTTTTCTTGAAGAAGAAGGGCGATATGAGGATGGACTTGCAATCTATATAAGATATATGCATTATAGGATAAATTTCCAAGCAGCGTTGGCGGCTATAAACACATATTCTGTACTTAGGAGAATAAATGAAGCAGCAGATACACTCTTTATAGATGCCGAGATAATGCCATTTATGGCAAAAGAAATCATTGACTTGACCGGTGAATGTGGATATGATTCGAACCAGTTGCAGTCCTTTATGGTTCAGACTCTCTCAAAAGAAACAGATACAGGTGTGTTCAACCCTATGGAGTTGACACAGTTTATTATGTTTGGTCTTAATGGAGATAAAGAGGGACAGAGAAATATGTGCAAAAAAGCAATGCAGGCGGCTAAAGGAAGGATGGGAGGAAAGTAAGAGCAATTCACTGATAGGGATTTTTTTCTTTACTTCAGGAATGGAGGATTTTGTTCCGTTAAGGATATCTATCTCCCTAAATTTTCTGTATTTGTTGTTTCATAGAAACCAGTTCGTTTATGGATTCGGGTAACACGACTCTAATATTTCTTCTCGTAGCCTTCTTAAAATACATAATCTACAGTCTTTGGAGCTCTATGAAGGGCAAGTTTTTTCGTAAACCCTCAATCATAGGTACTGGTAATTGAGGATTTACTTTCTATCCTTTCTGACAGACGGATAGCTATGAGATAGGATAAATGAATAAGATGCCATGTGCAAGAGTAAATTCCGTTTTTAGCCAAAAAAAGGCAGGATGAACAGGTCGCGTTTCGTATACAAACGACGCGGCATAAGCGGGCGGCGGAATTAACGATTTCAATTTTTGAATTATAGATTTCGCTGACTTGAAATTGTAAATTCCAGTGAAGTGGTAAATTCCACCGCACCTTGAAAAATCCGTATTTTTACAAATTTTTGAGCGCCATTTTGACCGTCAAGTGGTATAATACGGCTAACTTCTCATAAAATATCCCAAAA
>JAIKXO010000309.1 GCA_024684065.1 Lachnospiraceae bacterium | reverse complement strand
TTTGGAAGGAGCTGAGAACCGGAATTCCTGTCACCTCAACATGGTTAAAAAAAAGAAGTAAAGCCAGTATAAATGTTAAAAATACTGATAATAACTTTATGCTCTTATTGTTTAACTACCTAAAGTTTATCACATATTTTTATCTAAACCTTAAACTTTTTGCAATCATACGGTAGCACTCTATTTATGCTGTGTAAGGCTGTAGATAGTTTTCAGCCGTCCGAATACATGTATTTTATGAAGAAGAAAGACCTAATTGGGTAGCAAAAACGGCTGATAAAAACACCGGAGCTCTTGGCTCCGGCATTTTCCATAGTTAGTACACATGATACTTCGGGTTATCGGTGCTTTCATAGTATATTTTGTTGTAAATACGCTGCTGTAGCTCCCCTTTAGTATGGAATTTCTTTCAGGAGCGAGTTTGTCAGTCCATCTGGTCAGAACATGTCGATACGCATCGGGAAAAAGCTCTGATCCAGCAACTCGGGATCAGTGCTCTCTAATCCTTAACCTTTACGGCAAAAATATAGTTTACTCCGACCGGTGCGGTCATTTGATGCTCCGGTGTATTCTTATTATATTCAGCGAAATATCGAGCTGTCATATCCCTGCTCTTCAGGCACATACATATTCTGAATCCTGCCCGCAGTCCTGCAAGATCATGTCAGCTTACATCCTCCGATGACTGCGAATTTTTAGAAGTATGAAAACTCTCATCGTTGAAACAGGGCATTATATAAAAGAGAAAAGCTCTTTTCAAGAAAAGCATCCGTCTCAAGTCCGGATTGTTTTTTAATATAATCTTTTTTTGTATCGGTCATGGTAATGATCCCGCAAATGAACCCCCAAAAGGCAAATATCGTTACAAAGGCATCCTTACCCAAACCAAACAGTTCAGAAATATATGTATTTATCGCCTCACCGGTCTCATATATTTCCTCATCCTCCGCGAAGCAGCTTCCGTCAGAGAAATCCACGTTTATTTTATCCTGCAGTAAAGTAAAATAAACCGGATATTTCATCCTATACTCAAGGACTGCCCGGCATACCCCAAGGAAATTTGCTTTATCTTTTTTTTTTCGGGAAGTTTTTGAAATTATAAGCTCATATAAAAGCGACATACTGCGTAAGACCAGATAAGAGATAATGTCGTCTTTATTTTCGAAATACACATAAAGAGTAGCTTTGCTGTATCCGGCCTCTCTGGCGATATCGCTTACGGTGGTTTGATCTATGCCTTTATCAAGAAACAGCTTTTCAGCTGCACCTGCTATCCTCTCCCTGTGTACTTTGGGTTCTTCCTTTACCCTTCTTGCCATAAGCTAATCCACTACTGTGATATAATCCGGCAGGTCTCTTCTAATACCGGCATTCTCACCATAATCATCCACATATCCTACCCTCAGAAGCATCTGCGGCTGCAACGATCCGCCCACATCCGCAACAGCTTTCCTATACTCATCATCCTCTATGGCATAGCTCAGCGGTTGAACGGAAATGCCGTTTTCAGTAAGCGCCAGCCAGAGCCTGACCGTTTCCCTGCCGCATTCAACTAATGAGGCCTCATCATCGCTGCCCGATATCACTATAAAGCCGGAACTATTATATACCTGCTGTTCACAGGTGGCTATCCCCTGGCGGGCAAAGGTATCGCCCACGGCGCTTTCATGATCTGTAAACAAATAATACAGGACCTTCTTAAGTCCGCTGATACCCAGCAGCTCCGCGCTCAGTCCGTCTTTGTTTTCAAGGGTTTCCCGATCCGACAGCCTGAGCCAGCCCGATAATTCTTCCGCGGCATTTTTGTCATATGCCTGTTTTTTATAAGCTTCCATAGTTGCCGTACCTATCTTTTCGAAATTATCATCGTCTATATCATAAAAAAGGACATTGCTGTTTTCATCTGTACATTTTTCCAACGCTTCCCCGTCTATGCTCTTCCCACTGATATAAGGTCTCTTATCTGTATGTCGTTTGTTTATCAGATTGATCTTTTCAGAGTCCGTCCGCGCTCCGTTCTTTTTATAAATGATGTCGCACTGATGCCCGTCAATATCATATGAATACTCTGTGTCATAGCCATACGCATTCAATGCCTGTATAAGGGTTTCTACATAACAGCCAAGGGAAATATAAAGCTCCCTGTCCTTTGGATCCACGACTGCAAGCCTCCTGTTTTCATCTGTTCGGATCGTGATCCGTTCGTCCTTTGGATAAACGGTTACCATCCGGGACTGGATGTTATGGGAATTCGGGGCAAGAGAAGCTGCACAGAAAACCTCCTGCAGTTCTTCATCAAGCCCTTGAACATCCTTATTGATCGTTATGCTAACTCTTCTTCCAAACCAAAAAGTCAGGAGAATAACGAACAGGATGACTGCTATGATAATAAGAATGATGATTGTTAATAATGTTTTCCTTGTCATATTTTTCCCCATCAATTGAACTGTTGGTTTAATTAAAACACAGAGACCTTCCACTGTCAAGACTATAACAAAGAAAAACACCCGCAAACGCACCATTTATGAGTATATCCGGACAGGCGGGTGATGGGGCGAGCGCGGTCCGGTGGACCGCAAGCTGCGAGCCGACCGAGCCGAAGGCGAGACCGAACGTTAAAGAGGAAACCTCGCAAACCATTGTAGAAAGGAGCTTTTCCGCAGTTCGTCTGTTTTTTAATAACCAAATCTTAACCAAAGTCATTCTGAGATATAGAGTAAAAAATTTGTCAGTTGAATAAAGAATAAAATATGAGAGTGATCATCCTCTAAAGTATAATGGTCTTGTGCAAACAAAAATACAAAGGAGGAAATCACTCTCATGGACATTGTAGCATTAATCGAGCTTTTGGTGAATGGGTTAATCGAGGCAGAGGAAAGTTTTTTATCAAACCCCAGAG
>JAIKXO010000243.1 GCA_024684065.1 Lachnospiraceae bacterium | reverse complement strand
GTTCTCCTCGGTAATATGTTCAGGATGATCAGCCGCACGGATGAACGTTTTGTCACGATAGAAGACGAGCTTGAATATATCAATACATATCTGAAGCTTCAGTCGTACCGCTATGACGATTTCTTTGACATAGACGTAAAGGTAGACGAGACGGACCTGGAATACGGGATACCCAAGCTCACGCTGCAGCCTGTTGTAGAGAACATCATCAGGCATGGATTTGAAGGCATAAAAAGAAAAGGGATAGTAGGGATAACCATCAAGCACCGGGAGGATAATCTTGAGATCACTGTCTATGACAACGGTCAGGGGATGGACAGTGAGAGGCTTGAGGAGCTTAAGCGGAGGCTTGGGAGTATGGATAATGATAATTTCCGTACTCTGTCCGGGAATGTTCAAAAATCCGGGGAAGGGGACTTTTTTATCCGGGAGAGAGGCTCGGGGATCGGGATCTTAAACGTCCATTACCGGCTCAGGCTTCTTTTCGGAAACGATTACGGGATCAGCATTTCCAGTATCATGGATATGGGGACTGCGGTAAAGATCATTATTCCGGCTCTCTCGCCGGAGGAGATGAAGCATGTACAGACTGATGATCGTGGATGATGAAAAACAGATCCGCGAGGGACTTAAAGAGATAATAAACTGGGAAGATTACGGTGTTGATGCCTGTTTTGAGGCCGGCGACGGAATCGAAGCGCTGCAGGTTGTAAAAAGTGAGCGTCCGGAGATCGTGATAACCGATGTCAGGATGCCGGGGATGGATGGCATAAGTCTTCTGGAAAAGCTCAAGGAGATCGACAGAAACTGCCAGGTGATCATATTAAGCGGATATGATGACTATAATCTTGTCAGGAAAGCGTTAAAGCTGGGGGCAGCGGATTACCTGCTTAAACCGGTTTCCGGCGGCGATCTTGTACAGATAATAGACGAGGTAACGGAGAATATAGAGAAAAACAGGCACGGATATGAGGAAAATGATGCGGATCACCAGATTCTTCAGCGCTCCTTTGCCACGCACAGATTCATAAACGGGGAGATCGCGCCAACGGAATACAGAAACCGCATGAATGTGCTGGAGCATGAGGTCCGCTCAGGCGCATGCATGATCGGGGTGGCTGTACTGGCGCAGCCCTTCGATGAAGGGGACGAAGCCTCCGCGTATTCTCTTTTATCGTTTTTATATAAGGCTTTTTCCGGTGAAGACGATCTCGTCTGCTTTCTGGATGATGATTTCAGACCGTGTTTTTTATTCTGGAATGCGGAGAAAATACTTTCGGAAAGACAGTATAAGCTTCCGGAAAAGATCATATCCGTTCTGAAGGAGCAGACGGGGGAAAGACCTGTGCTGATGTTAGGGAGCCTTGCAAAATCCTTCAGGAGTCTGTCAAAGTCCTATCAGGATGCGCTTGCCGCCTGTAATTTTCTTCAGGCTTTTTCGGATAAGCAGCTGCTTACTTATGACGAGGTGGCTGATGCGGGAAATCCGGAGAAGACAAGGGCTATGGATATCGATGAGAAAGGATTTCTCGAAAGGATAACGGCTGTCGACACTGCGGGGGCGATAGGCTACGTCCGCTCCTGCTGCGAAGCCTTCGGAGCCCTGGAGAGCTACCAGGATCTTCTGGTCTACAAGAACGGCCTTGCCGAATTTGCGGTTCTTACCTGTCAGGGCGCAAGAACGTCGGAATCTGTTGACAGGAAGGAGATCATAAGCAAAAAGGAGCAGATCATAAAAAGGATATACGAGCTCCCGAATGAGACTGAGGTTTTTTCCTGCCTTGAGCAGTTTATCCGGGATACGGCGGCAAAGATGCAGGGGAATGCAAAGCCTGTATACAGCCGGCTTGTATCCTCCATGCTTTCAATGGCACAGGAGCGGTACGGTGACATGGATCTTTCCCTTCAGTACCTGGCGGCGGAAATGAAAGGAAATGCCGCCTATCTGGGCAGGGTATTCAAAAACGAGACGGGATGGAGCTTCAACGACTATCTGAGCCATTTACGCACGGAGAAGGCCAGGGAGCTTCTCAGGGATACTGGTATGAAAGGCGGAGAGATAAGCGAAAGGGTAGGATTTTCAAATTATAATTATTTTTATCTGATATTTAAAAAACTGACGGGAATGACACCGATGGATTACAGGAAAAAGATACAGGGTCCGGATGCAACGTGAATACAACAGCGGCATATCTCAGGTTTGATATGCCGCTGTATTTCTGTTTTGGGCTGACCGGCCTGTATGGTTTCCCGCCTTATATTATGGGGAATGACATCCGTGGCGTTTATTCCGCGCTTTCTTTGGTGATTTCCGTATTTGCTGCCATGGCGCTTTTAGCGGATTTAACGGTCTTGATCGCTCCGGAGACCAGGGAATATATGCAGACGATCAATAAGACTATCCCTGCAGGCCTTATGATCAGTGCGCCGAAATTACCCTGGGTCATTGCCTGGCGGAAATTTGTATCCGCGGAGCCGCCGAGGATAAGGCCGAGAACGAGCGGTGCCATTGAGAAATTGCATTTTCTGAGGATAAAGCCGATTATTCCGAAAAACAGGGCGACCCATACGTCGAAAACCTTGCCGTTGGTGGCGTAGGCCCCTATCATGGTAAGCGGGACTATGATCGGCATAAGGATCTTACGGTTTATCTTAAGGATCATTACCATGGGCTTTGTCAGCATAAGAGCCAGAATGACCATCGTAAACGCGGCTATTATAAGGACTATGCCCACAAGGTACATAAAGGTGGGGTCCTGGATCGAGAGCATGGGGCCGGGCTTTACTCCGTGCAGATTCATCGCTGCAAGAAACATGGCGGCCTGGGAGCTTCCGGGTATGGCTAACGTGAGCATGGGGATCATCGCTCCTGCGATGCAGGCGTTATTGGCAGTTTCTGAACAGGAAAGGCCTTCAAAAGAACCATGCATGAATTTGTCCTTTTCCTTTGAGCGCGACCGTCCTACCGAATAGGAAAGCCAGGCGGCGATATCTTCGCCGGCGCCGGGAATGGCTCCGATCCCGCACCCTATAAGTCCGGAACGGACGACCGGGCGAAGCAGGCTCTTCATTTCCGATTTGTCCGGAATTATCGAGCCCATCGTATCCTGGATTTTATAAGGAGTCCTGTCCATCAACACGCACAGAACCTCTGCGATACCGAACAGGCCGATAAGAGCCGGAACCAGAGTGATCCCGGAATTCAGATCCTTAAGGACAACAAATCTCGGAGAGTTATAGATCGCGTCGCGTCCGATCATGGCGAAAAAGAATCCCAGAAAGCCTACGATCCAGCCCTTCAGAGGAGTGGAGTCTACGGAAAGGTTTCCGCAGATGGTTATTCCGAAAAAGGCAAGCAGGAACAGTTCCCATTTCCCGAATTTAAGAGCGACAAGATATATAACAGGCGTCAGAAGCATCATGATCGTTGTTGACAGAAGCGTCCCGAGAAAGCTTGCAAAAACTCCGCCGAACAGAGCTTTTCCGCCCTTTCCCGCTTTTGCCAGAGGAAAGCCGTCCAGAGCGGTCGCGGCTGCATTGGGCGTTCCCGGTATGTTTAACATGATCGCCGAGAATAATCCGCCTGAAACCGCACCGACATAAACCCCGAGAAGGAAGGAAACCGCCGTGTTCGTTTCCATCCCGTAGGTAAGGTTGATAAGAAGGGCTAAGGCCAGGGTTCCCGTAAGGCCGGGGATCGCTCCGACTACAAGCCCGAGCAGAACCGCAAGGGATACGATGAGGAACGTCCATCCGCCAAAAAGATCTGAGCCTGCCTGCAGAAAATAGCTAAATTGTTCAGACATAATAATACCTCCACCTTTTATTATTGTCCCGGCAAGCGGATCTGAAAGCCGTAACGGAAAGCCAGGGCGATCGTGACAGATGCTATGACCGCGATCAGGAGAGACTGCCATTTTTTAGGAGTGGCTTTCAGATATGTCAGTGTAAGAAACAGATAGAGCATTGTAAGCCAGATAAACGGCCCGCCGAGGTCAAAGGGAAGGACAGACCATATTTCCCGTGCGAACTGGAGAGCCAGCACATATAAAAAGATGAGCCCCATCAGTACCAGAACTCTGACAGTCCTGTCGTCTTTCCAGAAGCTCTTCTGGTAATCCTTTGTAAATATCTCCCTGAGCTGATTGACTCCGCCCGTCTTGTAGCCTGTAAACAGCAGGGCGATACCGAAAACCGTAAGGCAGATCCCTACCAGTGCCGGGAAAAAGCCCGGAAGGTCAAGGACGCCCTTGGACATCTTTGGAATCTCCATTGATATCGAGACGGCAACGACAATAACAGAAAATACTATCAGGACGGCACCTACCAGCATATCAGCGGCACCCTGCCTTTTTTTTCCATCCATACTTAAAGTCCTCCATCGCATCTGCCTGCCTTATCCGTGGCAGATACCATTAAAGTGAGTCGTGTAAACGGTCACGTGAATTGATTCTGCCCGTAAACGTAAACAGCTGTCATTTCGCCGGATAATGACATGGCGTTTACCTGTTAAACCGCAGGTACCGGCAGCTGTTTACGTTATCGGGTATACAAAAGGGAATCGTGTAAATGGTTATCAGAACATCCGTTAAGGAGGGCGGCCTGCTGATTCCCAGGCCGCCTTCCCGATTAAGGATAATGAATAGTGTCCAGGCCGGAACCTGAAATATTAATAAAGAATTTACCCAATACTTCGCAGGAATTACTCGCCTAATTTAGCCTTTTCAGTTTCCCAGTCAAATTCTTCCAGTGTGGGGATCCCGAGGTCTGCGGGAGAAACAGTTGCAAGACCTGCATTGTATATTGTCCAGGCATAACCTGAAAGCGACTGTGCAAGGAACTTATCTCCGTCTTCACCGGTATAGCCGAGGATGGTATATCCCATGGAATCGGCATAATCCTTGATCGCATCTGTTGTGAGGGCATAGTTGAAGGCTTCTACAAGCTTGTCTATAACCTCCTTGGGAGCGTCACGGGGAATAAGGATGGGCCAGGTCTCGTTAAGACCGGGAACGCTGTCCGTGCCGGGAACCAGCTTGGTTATGGATTCCGTGGTTGTTCCGTTTGCAAAAGTAAAGTCATCCGCACAGGTAACCGCGATAGGAACCAGCTGATCCGCATCGATAAATTCCTTTACAGCGGACAGGGATCCCGCGCCACAGGCCACATCGCCGGCGAAGCAGGCAACTCCGGTATCGTGGCAGGAGCCGAAAACGGAATAATTCGGGTTGCTGATCCCCTTTGCCGCGATGATAGATTCAAACTGGGTATGAGGCCCGTTGCCGTAGGCGCCTATTCCGAAGCTGTTGCCTTCTGCCACGTAGTCAAGGATCCCGTCGATATCGGTGATCCCGCTGTCTTTGTTTGCAAAGATCAGTGCAGGGCCTGAATAAGCATGGAAGCTGTACCAATCCTTCCAGTCATGGTCTGTATATTCGTTAACGCCCCAGGATGACATACCGCCTGAGCCGGTAGCCATCATGCTGTATCCGTCATGGTCAAGGTCAAGAACATAATCGCAGGCTGTTGCTGAGTTGGAGCCTTCCATGTTCTGGCAGTTGATGGTCTCGCCAAGATAATTAGCCATTTCAGCGACCACGGGCCTTACAGCATTGTCAGTTCCGCCGCCTGCACCATATCCGATGTAGACTACAGGGGTTCCGTCCGGCCAAAGCTTTTCACCGCTCTGTTCTGCAGAGGTATCGTCGGCTTTCTGTTCCTCTGCCTGTGCGGCAGCCGGTGCCTCGGCTCCTCCGGTCGCGGGAACTGCGCCGCAGGCGGAAAGGCTTATGGCTGCAAGTGACATTGCCATGATCACGCTGATAAATCTTCTTTTCATAGTTTTCCTCCTTGTCTTCGTCAATCTGCTTATTCCGGCATGCTTTACGGTTCTGTCCGGAGACGGTCTGCAGACTGTATTTTAATAGCTCTATTATTTCCCCGTTAAACAGGGTAATAATCATTGTATTATCCGAAAAGGAGGTTTACTGTGTTTCTCTTAAAGCTACGCTTAGAGGTACTTTTCAGATGACCTCCTGAAAATCGGAAAGCTTTCTAATGTTATTGTTTCAAAAGGCGCATTTTTATGTACCCTGCGCCGGCAGAACTGTTCGACCATGCGAACGCCAAGTATAAAGGCATTGCTTTCAACGGTCGTCATAAAGGGCATATAGGAATCGTACTCATCATTGTCATAGCCGGTCATGGCTATATCTTCGGGGATGCGGATACCTGCGGACTTAAGAATCCTGGCGCAGCGTATACAGCTGTCATCATTTGCGCATACGATCGCATCCGGGAGCTTTGATTTATGTTCGGAAAGCGCTTCAACAAGAGGCGTTTCCGTGCTTACCGAATCCGGAAGGAACCGGCGCAGTGCAGTTTCCAGGGCGAGGGCTTTATCGCGCGTGTCCGAATGGTTGAAAAAAAACCTGGGCTCTATAGGGATGCCCATCTCAAACATGGCGTGCCGAAAGCCGATCTCCCGGTCATCGAAGGTCTCGGCCCCGATGGAGAAGGGGCAGAGGTAGGCGATCCTTTTAAGTCCCTGACCGGCAAGCTTTTCAACGATCGTGTAAATGCTGCGATGTCCTTCCGTCTTGATAACGTCACCCATTAACGGGACGTTCCGTGTATATCCGTCGCGATCCAGAAAAATACCGGTTTTTCCTCCCGACAGGAGCATCTTTTCATATTCTCGGCCGAATTTATGGAGAAACATCACACAGTCAAGGTCGTCACTGTAGCAGGCAGGCATCTGGAGCGCATCTATATCCTCCTGTGTAACTATGTCTATATTTATTATGAAATTCTTTGAGGCGGCGCTCTGCGATATCCCGCTGACAACACGATCCCAGTAAGCCGTCTTATCCGGCCTTCTGAGTATAAGTATCCTTGCGCCGGAATTCTCCAAAGCCGGCAGAAACTCTCCCCCTGTTGCAATGGACGGGTCATAACCGACAGATACCGCGTAAGTCAGTATCCGTTCCCTGGTTGACTCAGCAACTTTAGGATTATTTTTCAAAGCCATTGCGACGGTATTGCGTGACATGTTTAAGTCTTTTGCAATACTCTTGATCGTGATCTTCCCCATATGATGTTATCTCCGTTCTTCTTAATTTACAGGGACGATAAACCCGCAAAAAACAGGCGGGCGCGATCAGATCCGGAGTCATCATACCTCCCGGTAATCGTAGATGACGCCCGGCTGCTCATTGCCGTCGCCGCCAAAGAATTCCTTTGCCTTCGCATACTCATTGGACCAGTCCAGATCCCTGTATTCCGATGCCTCTTCTTCGGTACGAAGAAATTCCGTCAGCTCATCAAGCATATGCACGGGCCAGACCCCCCGGTCGATGTCCGAGGTCGTGTATACATGCTCTTTCAGGCGCCGGAACCCGAACAGATCCTTAGCCTTCGGCTTCTTTGCCTCTCCGATCACATATCTGACCAGATGAGAGGGCACAAAGAATACGCCGCCTTTATAACCGTATACGATGTCGCCCGGCAGGCAGACTGCGGCTCCTATCCGTACCGGCCCGTTAAAGCTTGTCATAACAAAATCCTTAATAGGCGTAGGATCGTTGCCACGGTAATAGACCTGGTAGCCCGGGATCTTCTGTATCTGCTCAATGTCCCTTATGCCGCCCCAGATCACGGCTCCGCCTGTCTCTGTATTGTTTTTGATGGCTGTGGAAAGATTGCCGCCGACGAATGTCCCCTGAAAAATTTTATCATACATATCAATAACGATACAATCACCTTTTACCAGTCTGTCCACCACCCAGAGATTATGCGTTCCGCGCCGTCCTTCCGAAAACCCGATCTCTTCAACCAGGGAAAAAAGATCCGGACGCGAGGGCATATAAGCTGCCGTGACAGCCCTTCCCAACAGCTTTCGTTCATCTTCGTGCATGCGGTAGAGATGTGATTCGAACAGGTTTTTATAACCAAGGTTCCATAACGGCTCCCATATCTGTTCCTGTGTCAGGTTTCCAAGCTCCTCTATATCTTCGTCAGGAACCCTCGGACGACCATCGTCAAAACGTTCCCCTTTCCATTCACGGGTCAGCTGAAGGATATCCTCTTTTACACAGAAATTCATATAAACACCTCCCTGCACATTTATGATGCCTCCGTACGGTTTCCGGCAAAACTGCTGTATGGGATCCGGCATCTGACATTATAAAATTACAATATCATAAAATGCAAAAAGTGCAATAGCAATAATGCATATATAACATTATTCGTACTAAATGCATTATTCGCACGCATCAGCTTTGGTGAATATGCACAAAAAACGGAATTTATAGCAGATTGTATTGACAACATGAACAAAATATCAGAAAATAAAACCGTGCATTGCACTATTTGATTATTGACAAGCAACATATGAAAACGTGCATTTAGTGCAGGGTTGGTTTTAAGAATATATTAAGAATATATATGGAAACAGGATTTGCTTTTTTTCATAAACCGTCTCATATGATCGTTCAGCGCCACGCAAGGGAGCTCGGAATAAAGCATGCCGTTTCTTCGGCTGAGTGGAGCGGGGGCTTCGGTCCCTATATACATCCCTGGGATTACATGCCTTTGCTTAAAACGAAGTTGGATATGAAGGAATACGGCATGGATTTTGACGTGCTGGAAGGAGTTAATTTCCTGGATGATGCCAAGCTTGGCACAGACAGGCGTGACGAAGCGATCGATCATTTTATAAAGCTTCTTGAAAACATGTCAAAGCTTAACATCGGAGTATGCTGTTATAACTGGATGCCGGTATGGGGGTGGTTCAGGACACAGCAGAACATGGAGCTTTCAGGCGGCGCGACCGTAACGGGTTTTGACGCGTCGCTCATTCCTACGGAGCCGGTCACTGAACTCGGACTTGTTAAAAAGGAAACGCTTTGGAAAAACCTTAAGTATTTCCTTGAGGCTGTAGTTCCTTATGCTGAAAAGTACCGGATCAGGCTGGCTATCCATCCTGACGATCCTCCGGTGGATAACATTGGCGGGATAGAGAGGATACTTACAAGTGCCGAGGCGATGCAGCGTGTCATAGATCTCGTGGACAGCGAATATAACGGGATAACCTTCTGCCAGGGCTCCTTTGCCGCCATGGGAGAGGATGTGCCCGTACAGATAAGAAATTTCGGGAGCCAGGGTAAGCTCTTCTTTGCCCATTTCCGCGATATTAACGGTACAGGGAACAGGTTTAACGAAGAGTTCCATGATACAGGCATGACGGACATGGCTGAGGCGATGAAAGCCTATTATGATATCGGCTTTCAGGGGGTCATACGTCCTGATCATGTACCGACCATGACGAATGATGTCTCGCAGGAGCAAGGCTACGGCGTGAACGGGAATCTTTATGCGGCGGGTTATATGGCAGGCTTGATGGAGGCCTTAAAGAACAGCGCGGGAAGGTAACGGTCCGTTTGAAAAGAAGACCGGTTCAGCGGAAGGTTCAGTACGGATAAGGTAAATAAAGCATGGGAAATAAAAACAGAACAAAAACAGACGTTTATTTGATGACGGCGAAAGAAAAAAAGAAGCTTTTTAAGGATAATGTGACAGGATATGCCTTTATAATGCCCTGGCTTTTGGGCTTTGTCCTGCTGACGGCATGGCCGATGCTCTACAGCCTTTATCTGTCATTCACTGATTATTCGCTGTTTCAGACTCCCCAATTCATCGGGATGAGGAATTATGTCAGAATGCTCACAAAGGATACGACTTACCGGCTGAGCCTCGTAAACACGCTTAAGTTTGTGGCTATGGCGGTTCCGGCAAAGCTTGTTTTTGCATTGTTTATAGCTGTATGGCTTAACAAGCCCGTAAAAGGGATGAGCCTGTACAGGACGGCCATATATCTGCCTTCTCTGTTGGGTGGTTCGGTCGCTGTCGCGGTAGTATGGAGAAATATCTTTGGCGTGAACGGATATATAAATACGTTTCTGGGATTTTTCGGAATAGAGCCTGTAGGATGGCTGACTACAACGACCTGGTCAATGCCTACCCTGGTCCTGCTGAACGTATGGCAGTTCGGATCCTCGATGATAATCTTCCTTGCAGGTCTAAAGGCGATACCGGGGGATCTGTATGAGGCGGCCGCCATTGACGGGGCGGGAAGGGTAAAGACTTTTTTTTCCGTAACGCTTCCCCAGCTTTCGTCCGTGCTCTTTTTTAATCTGGTTTACGGCATCATAGGCGCTTTCCAGCAGTTTAATTCAGCCTTCCTTATAACCAAGGGAGGACCCGCGAATTCTACTTATCTTTATGCCCTTATGCTTTATGAGAATGCATGTAAGTCCTTTGAAATGGGAGACGCTTCAGGAATGGCCTGGATCCTTCTCATTATTATAGCCGGGATTACCGGTATCCTGTTTGCCACTTCGAGATTCTGGGTCTATTACGATAATTAGGAGAAATTGCCGTGAGAACAAACAACAAGGCTTCCACAAAATTCCGGGATCATGCAGGGCTGGTTTTTTTATCTGTCTTTATGCTGTATCCGGTCCTATGGTGGTTTTTCGCTTCCTTCAAGCCAATGACTGAACTGGCCAGGCCGGGTCTTCTGCCTGAGCATTTTACTCTGGACAATTATATAAGCGGCTGGCACGTGACAGGAGCTCTTACTTTTGGCACGTTCTTCTTAAACACTCTGATCATCGTGCTTATCAATGTTGGCGGCGCAGTTGTTTCGTCAAGTCTTGCCGCATATGGTTTTGCAAGGCTCAGGTTTGCAGGAAGGAATCTGCTTTTTGCCATCGTTCTTGGGACGCTCATGCTGCCTTCCCAGGTAACAGTAGTATCCCAGTATATTATGTATAACAGGTTCAATCTTACGGATACCTATGTACCGCTGACACTTCCTTATATTCTGGGAGGCGGGCCTTTTTTCATCTTTCTTCTTGTGCAGTTTTTCAGGGGGATTCCGATAGAACTTGACGAATCCGCCAAGATCGACGGAGCCAATACCTTCCAGATATATTTTCACATCCTTCTGCCGCTTATGAAGGCTCCGCTGACGACGGTGGCGATTTATGCCTTTACCTGGAGCTGGGACGACTTTTACAGTCAGATACTGTATATATCGACCCCGGCGAAGTTCACGGTAGGGCTTGGACTGAGAATGCTGATCGATGCATGGGACATTCAATGGGGACAGCTTTTAGCGATGTCTTTATTGTCAATAATTCCTGCGCTGATCCTGTTTTTTACGAGACAGAAGGACTTTGTGGAAGGAGTTACGACCGGTTCTGTCAAGGGTTGAGCTTAACAGCATGCAGTGATATAAGCGTCGAAGGGTACGGAGGGAGTTATGCCTGTAAATATTGTCTGACGTTTTGACTGCGCTATGCTGATAGGTTGATAAAGAAGTGATTGATATTAGTTTCAGAGGAGGTAATGCAATGAAAAAGAGATTGATTTCTGTTTTGACGGCAATGACAGTCATGATGGCTTCATTGGCGGGCTGTGCGGCTCCCATGCCGGCTCCCGGTGCAGGGGGTGCGGAAGCTGCGACTGCGGAAGCTGCGGCAACGGGGGATAAGAACCTCAGTATCATGTGGTGGGGTTCCGATGCCAGGCATGAAGCTACTGTAAAGGTTCTGGATATGTATACGGAGAAGACCGGTATACAGTTTTCGCCTGAGTACACAGGATGGGACGGATTCTGGCAGAAACTTCCGGTGCTTGCGGCTTCGAATGCAATGCCCGACGTGCTTCAGATGGACGCTGCTTATATAAAGCAGTATGCAGGCAACGGCCAGCTTGCGGATCTTTCCGATCTGATCGATCTGTCCGGATATCTGAGCGAGGCGGAAATAGAGAACTATAAGATCGACGGCAAACTGTACGGGGTTCCGTTGAGCCGTAACGGACAGGGACTCGCTTACAGCAAGGTAAGACTGGCTGAGCTGGGAATCGATGAACCTGAGAATGGCTGGACCTGGGATGAGTATATTGAATGGGCAAGGGCAGCCAAGGAAAAATGCCCTGAGGGCGTTTACCCGCTTTATGACTGCAGAAACCTGTACCAGTATTATCAGGAATATGCCGAGTCATACGGAGTTCCCAAGACTCTCGATGGAACAGATTTTAACTTTGACAGCGAAAATTATATTGATTATATGACTCTGTACGGCGACATGGTGAATGAGGGAATCGCGCCTCCGGCTGAGCAGTCTATCGCTTTTGTGGAGCTGGATCCCGTGAACGATACCTTCTTAAACGGCACCTGCCTTACCCGCTCTATTTCAGTTGGTTCCGCAGCGGCTCTGGCGGAAATGATGGGTGAGGATGATGATTTAGGATACGTCTGCCTGCCGCAGGGATCCGAATCGTCCTCAGGCTGGGTACAGTCAACGGTGTTCTTCTCTATCGGCGCGAATTCTCCTTATAAGCAGGAAGCCGCCGACTTCATAAGCTATTTTATTTCGGATGTGGATGCCGGACAGGTATTAAAGACTGTACGCGGCCTTCCCCTTTCGGATGAGGTTTATGCGGCCATGGAGCCTAATCTTAATGCCTTTGAATTAAAGAGCATGGAGCTGTATAATGCTATTACGGCGGACGGGGTAAAGCCCTGCGCATATCAGGATGACGTTCCCTCCGCGTTTACAAGCTGGGGCACTGAATTCAAATCCCAGGCAGAAGCCGTAATGCTAGGCCAGACCACTCCGGAAAAAGCAGCCGAATATCTTACGGAGCTCGGACAGGAGGCTTCTGAAGCCGCTGAATAAAGCCGATACACAATAAGGACAGGAAGGATATCATATGAATAAACCGGAAGAAGCATTGAATAATGTAAATACCTGCTCTAAGCCGACAGACCTGCGTATCACGGATATGCGCTTTGC
Source organism: Lachnospiraceae bacterium (assembly GCA_024684065.1). The sequence continues at coordinate 1,761 of JAIKXO010000243.1, read as the reverse complement.
GGATATCTGGGGAGCGCCAATGCAGTGCATACTGCTTAAGATCTATACTAACCAGGGTCTGGTCGGTTACGGAGAGGTAAGGGATTTTTCGGACAAGCGCTATGCGCTGATGCTCAAAAGCAGGCTTATAGGCCAGAATCCCTGTAATGTTGAGAAGATCTTTAAAGAGATCAGACAGTTCGGAGGCCAGGCCAGGCAGGGAGGAGGCGTATCCGGCGTTGAGGTAGCTTTATGGGACCTGGTCGGGAAGGCCTACGGGGTTCCGGTTTACCAGCTTCTCGGCGGGAAATACCGCGACCGGATCAGGCTTTACTGTGACACGGACATAGATGGGAAGCGTGACGGAAAGCGGATGGGAGAAGCCCTTAAAGCACGCCGCGAAAAGGGCTTTACCATGCTTAAGATGGATCTGGGAATTGACCTTTTGTTTGATGTCCCGGGGGCGCTTAACGCGCCGTTAGGTTTTCTTGAAGAACTTAATGAACACGGAGATTATAAAGATCACCGTTTCGGGGACCTGGCCACAAGGGAAAAGCTTGACAGGATAAGGAGCCTTCAGAGTATAGAACACTTCCGTACCGGCATAAGCATCACCGAAACAGGCTGGGAATGGCTGGAGAACTATGTCAGGGAGGCTCGTTCGGTGGTAGGCAGTGATATACCTCTCGCGGTGGATCATGTCGGCCATATCGGTCTTACCGAATGCATAAAGCTGGGACGGATGCTTGAAAAGTACAACATAGCCTGGATGGAAGATGCGCTTCCGTGGCAGCTGACAAACCAGTGGGCAATCTTAAGACGGTCGGTGGCCGTGCCGGTAGCAACGGGCGAGGACATTTACCTGAAGGAGAACTTTAAGCCTCTTCTGGAGGCGGATGCGGTTTCGCTCATCCACCCGGATGTGCTTACGGCCGGCGGGATCCTTGAGACGAAGAAGATCGGGGATATGGCAGAGGAATACGGGGTCGGAATGGTAGTACATATGGCGGAAACTCCGGTAGCGGCTCTCGCTGCCGTACACTGCACCGCGGCGACACAGAATGTTCTTGCTCTGGAATTCCATTCGAACGATATTCCCTGGTGGGAAGACCTTGTAAAATATCCCGAAAAGCCGATCATCCGTGACGGATATATCAGGGTGCCGGAGCTTCCGGGCCTTGGCATAGAAGGCCTCAACGATGATGTCATAAAGGAGCATATGGAAACGGACAAGCTTCCGGGATTATGGGAACCGACTGACGAATGGAATGATACCTATGCCCATGACAGGCTGTGGAGTTAGACGGGTGCGTAAGATCAGGGCACAGGCCTGACGGTGTAATCATGTAAAAGCCCCGGTGTCGGGCGGGGCCCGTAAAACAGCAATGTCTCAGGGAAGCCCCCGGCTCTCCCGAGGGTATCAGATATTTCAGGGGCAAAAACCCCTATTAATAAAGGAACGTTTTTTTTAGCGTTTCCCAGGAATTAAAGAAATACAAGCGTGGCTTCGGCCACGCTTTTTTCTGTTTGTATGCATTCTATAAAAATATAGAGAAAAGTACAGTTTTTAAAATTGTGTATCGGGATATTGGAAAATATAATTATTTCATATAAGAAATATCCATGAGACGGTATTGTCTTTATGGAAATCAGAATTGAAATCAAGAAGGAGGTTTTTATGAAACTGAAAAAAGTAGCGGCTTTGTTCATGTCCATGGCTATGGTATTATCACTCGCTGCCTGCGCCGCCCCTGCGGCTACCGGAGATGCGCCTCAGGCATC
>JAIKXO010000234.1 GCA_024684065.1 Lachnospiraceae bacterium | reverse complement strand
AATTCCGCAGATGCTGCTCCCGAAGCTTCTTCGACTGTCTCCTGAGAAGCGGGCTCTGAAGGGGCTTTTGCGGTATTCCCCCACGGACGCCACGGAACAAAGATAAATACTATGAGTGCCAGAAGTACGATACATTCGACTATAATCCACAGAATAAGTATGTTTTTCTTTTTCATCTATTAACGCCGCCTAAGCCTCCTTTGCTTCATCAGGCTTTGTCTCAGTACTTTTTACCGGGTTCTCTACGCGCTTTTTTTTCTTTCTTCTTCTCTTTGAATGGCTTCCCTTGCCTTTCTCATCTTCGCCGTAAGAGCCATAGTATTTTCCATAATAGCCCCCATAGTACCCGCCGTAATATCCTCCGTAATATCCGCCATATCTTCCGTAATATCCGGACTTCTTCATGCTGACCTTGTTGAGGACCGCCCCGAGTATCCTGACGCCTGATGCCTCAAGCTGGCGCCTGACTCCCGATACCGCCCGGCCCGTGACCTCACCCTGTCCTATGACGATCACCGCACCGTCACATTCCCTTGCAATGACAGCCGCATCGATCGCCGCCCCTAAGGGTGCGCAGTCTATCAGTACATAGTCATACCTGCTCTTTGCCTCGTTCATCAGCTCCTTGAAATGGTCGTTCTCCAGAAGCTCTGTAGGGTTAACAACACTCCTTCCGGCAAATATGATATCGAGATTTTCCTTCTGGGTGCTGCACATGATCGACTCAAGGCTGCTCTGCCCCGAAAGGAAATGTGAAAGCCCGCCGATCATTCCGGCTTCTCTTTTCACATGGTATCTGCCAATTAGCACCGACTTCCTCATGTCCGTGTCTATAATAAGCACACTGTTGCCGGATTCCGCGATCGAATACCCGAGCTCAGCCACGACGGTGCTCTTACCCTCATTGGGAAATGTTGACGTGAACAGGATCGTGCGTATATTGTCCCCGCAAAAGCGGATATTCGTCCTGAGCTCCCTCAGGGATTCCCTCATTGTATTGCTGTGGTTTCCGAGCCCCGTAAGATTGATGTCTATCATAGCTAACTGTGGTCCTCCATTTCCTCTTCAGGCAGGGAAGCAAGGACTTTGATGCCTACCTTGTTCTCTACATCCTCCGGAGTGAAGATATCCTCGTTCAGTATGTAGGCGACGGCGGCTATCAGCATGGCGATCAGAACGCCTGCCATAAACCCGACCGCGGAATAAAAGACGATCCCATGGTTTACAGGCGCTCCGTCCACATATCCGCTCCTGACGAGGCTCGGGGGATCCTGATCCATCTTTTCCGCTATGAAGGCCGCCGCTATATCCGCAATCTCATCGACTATAAGCTTTGCCCTGTTCGGATCCTCGTCCTCCACAGCTATGCTTATAAACCTCGTATTCGTCGGATTGCTGACCTCGACCTTTTTCTCAAGCTCCTTATAATCCTCAGGGAGCTTCAGATTGTTTATCACCTTGTCGAGCACCGGACGGTCCTTGGTAACGATAAGGTAATCCTGCGTCAGATTGGCACCGGTCTGAAGGTCCGCAAGGCTTGTTATCGAAGTACTTTTTGTAAGAACGTACAGGAGGGATGTCGATTCGTATACAGTGCTTACAAAATAGTTTCTTATACAAAAGCCTATTAGCCCCGCCAGGATCCCCGAAAGAAGGATCAGCTTCCATCTGATCCTCCACTCAAAGAGGAGCGCCATCAGATCTATCTCTATTTCATCGTTTCTTTCTGCCTGTATTTCCAGGCTTTTTTCTGACTGATCCATAAATTCCCCTGGTTATGTCCCCTCTGATGAGTTTATTATCTTCATGGGGTTAATTTCAAACAGCCTCTTTGCCGTTTCCTCCCCATATTTCTTCTCTATGAGTGCTCTGCATTCCAGCATATGGCAGCTCCTTCTTTTTACCCCGTGGGCATCCGAAGCCACAACGTCAGCCAGGACATTCTTCAGTATTTTTTTACATATTGTCCTGTACTTATGCCCATCAATTCCCAGTATGCTGTCCGCATTCAGCTGAACCATGGCTCCCATTTTCCTGAAATCCCTTAAAAGCTCCCTGTCGTTTTGTATGCACTCGTACCGCTCCGCATGGGCTATGACCGGGATGAAGCCTGCCGCAAGCAGGTCCTCCATGGTGTTTCTCATGTATTCGGACCTTACGGCCTCCTTATACTCACACAGCACGTAATAACCGCCTGCAAGCGTCATCTGCCTCCCGTTTAAGAGGTTATCCACCATTTCGCCGTCCACATGGTATTCGCACCCTGTATACAGTTCAATACCCATTAATTCGGCTTCCTCGGTCACCCTTTCGAAGCTCTCCTCCAGCGCCTTATGGTCATATGGGAACATCCCGCGCCTGTAGTGGGGCGTCAGTATTATCCTGTCTATCCCCTGCTTTTTTGCGATCTCAAGCATCATCCGGGAAATTTCAAAGGATTTTGCGCCGTCGTCAACCCCGTAAAGCAGATGGCAGTGGGTATCTATCATTGAAAAACCTTTCAAAACATATCAAAAAGCCTTTCATTAATAAAAGGCATCTCCGGCCGTTTTCGGCGCTGTTTCACCACATATTGAATATTATGTGGTGTTAGTCTTCTTTTCAACATGATAAATGTTAACATAACAAAGCATACTTTGCAAGCAGTTTAAAAACACTCCATTCAAATCCTATCAAATAACCGCAATCTACAGACACGCGGAAATTTAGGTATAGCAAACAAAGCCTCAAAAAAAGGGGCTTTATTTGGCTTTCTTTTCTTTATTTTATCGTATCATAATCAATACCCCATAATATTCATTATGTGGTATTTTTATAGAAATCCTTTCCCGGATATGTAAATCCCGTTTTTTGTCCGATGCTGTTTTGTCCGGTTAATCCTGTCCGTTTTATTTCGTAATCTTGTGGAGCGATACAATGAAGTATCGGTTTAGTCTCGCGCTTCGCTCAGGCTGCCGTACGAAGGCGGCGATGCCTTTCTCTTATCACTCCGGGAACGGTTCTATAACAAGTCCCAGCCTGTCCAGGATAGTCCTGAATTTGCTCTCCGTACCCATGATATAGATCCTGGTCGTGTCCAGCCTGCTGTGCCCGAGCACCTCCGCTACCTTAACGATATCTTTCTCCTGCTCGTAAAGGCAGGATGCAAACAGCTTCCTGAAGTTATGG
>JAIKXO010000225.1 GCA_024684065.1 Lachnospiraceae bacterium | reverse complement strand
GTCATACACCACAAAACCATGTTTCACGGGAGAGAACGGCTATGGGAACGCAGAGATTAAAAGTCATTCCTGACAGAATATTTCATAAGATATGGCTTTTATCACTCGATCACGATGCCCCTGATGACTTTATCGCATCCGTCATCCACGGCACAAGGGCCTTTAAAGGCGATAAATACGGGCTTGATTACGTTGAAACCCTTGAATTTCTTAAAACAGTCTTTGAACTCAGCCATTTGACATTTGCCGATATCGTTGCATCCACCGGGTGCAAAAAGAGTGAGATATCTCACATATTCTGTATCCCGATCCGTACGGTCGAGGACTGGTACAGCGGCAGGAATAAGGCCCCATCATATGTCAATATCATGATCATGAAGCAGTTTCACCTGTTCAGACTCGGCAAATACGTACGTCTCGAATCGGATATAACGCACGCAAAAACCCAGCCCGCCATATATTCCAAGCGAACCCCCAAAAAGGCCGTCTTGCTGTCATACGATGCATTTGACAGCATTAACATTAATGAAGACGAAAAACACACCCCTACGTGGCTTAACGATGAATTTGACAGCAATACAGAGTATGAAGAATACTTGGACCGAATTGTTGCTGAAAGCGTTAAAAACAGGCGAAACAGAGCAAAAGGAGACGCCTGAGATATCATAAACAAAAAGGAGAAGGGAAAATGATAAGAAAAGAGAATGAGTGCAAAAAGGAATACCGCGAACACATGAGGGATGGAAACGGCACAGTGGAGATCACCAACTTCATCACTTCCGAGGCAGAACTGTGTGATAAGGGGCGTCTTTTCGCAAAGATCACCTTAAAGAGCGGCTGCAGCATCGGCTACCATATCCACGAAAAGGACAGCGAGCTGTTCTATATCCTCAGCGGAACCGCGGAATATAACGACAACGGCGTGATAAAGACCGTAAGTGCAGGTGATGTGACCCTCTGTCCCGCGGGCACAGGTCACGGGATCGCCAATAATACGGACGAAACCGTTGAGCTCATAGCAGTCATTGTTTTCGCATAATTAATCTTTAAAGGAAAAGCAGATGAGGATACTCTTTATAAGGCACGGAGAACCCGATTATGAAAACGACGGGCTTACCGAAACCGGTCTTAAACAGGCCGGCCTTTTAACCAAAAGATTGATGGATGAAGGGATCGGGGAAATATATACCTCGCCCCTGGGAAGGGCTGCAATGACAGCCCTCCCTGCCTCAAAAGCCCTTGGGATCCCTGTTAAAACACTTGATTTTATGCGGGAAGTAAACTGGGGCAGCACGGATGCAGATCCCATCTTTGCAGACGGCCATCCCTGGGATATAGCAGATGAACTTGCAAGGCAGGGCATCAACCTTAACAGCCCCGACTGGCGGATGCACCCCTATTTTAAGACAAACAGCGTGCTTTCGTGCGTTGAACGGATAGAAGAGGGGATCGATGAATGGCTTGCAGGGTTCGGATACATAAGGGAAGGGTATTATTACCGGCACACCCTTGAAGAAAAGGAACACCGCTCGATAGCCCTGTTCTGCCACGGAGGATCCTCTGCCGCGGCTATGGGACATCTTCTCAACCTCCCGTTCCCGTACGCCTGCGCTCTTTTTCATCTGGAATTCACCGGCATCACCATCATAAGGCTTGACCGGACAAAAGGCTCCTGTTCGCTTCCCTGTCTTGAGCTTGCAAATGACGGAAGGCATATTCATGAAACAGCAGACCCTGAGCTCATATCTTAAGGAAAGATACGGTAAAAAACTCTATAAGATATCGATAAATGCAGGCCTTTCATGCCCGAACAGGGACGGTACTCTTAACACAGAGGGCTGCATATTCTGTTCAGGGCTCGGATCGGGTGACTTTGCGGAAGATCCTTCCCTTTCCGTTACCGACCAGCTGGAGCTTGGGAAGAAAAGGATACAGAACAAGCTGCCGAAGGAAAACTTTGGATATATTGCCTATTTCCAGGCGTTTACCAACACTTACGGTCCGGTGGAAAAGCTCAAAAACCTGTATATGGAGGCCGCATCCTATCCGGGCGTTGAGATCATATCCATTGCCACAAGGCCGGACTGTCTTAGCTATGAAGTCCTTGACCTCCTATCTAAGATCAATGAGATAAAGCCCGTATGGGTCGAACTGGGCCTGCAGACCATACACGAAAGCACGGCGGAATATATCCGCAGAGGTTATCCGCTCAGTACTTATGACGAAGCAGTATCAAAGCTTAAGGAGCGCGGCATCGAAACAATAGTGCATGTGATCCTCGGACTTCCCGGTGAAACGAGGCAGGATATGCTGGATACAGTTAAGTATGTCGGCGAAAGCGGCGCAGATGGCATCAAACT
>JAIKXO010000218.1 GCA_024684065.1 Lachnospiraceae bacterium | reverse complement strand
CCGTCTCATGCTCCAAAGATCCTTCCTGCCTGTCCCGGACAGGCTCCTCTTTCTGCAGATCGAATTCCTCTGCAGAAAGAGCGGGAAGCGTATCAGCTTCCGGAAACAGCCTTCCCTTTGTTAAAGCTCCCGTTTCCCGCTTCGGACCTTCGCCTTCCCTCAAAAGCTCAAACGGCAGCATATGCTCCATAAGGAAAAATTCATGGTCGGGAGGATTGAACACCTGCATAAGCCCCCGGTATATCACGTCGCTGTCCACATTGATCATAAAGGTATAATCAGTCCCAATATCCTTTTCCGCGGCAGAAAGCACCGAGGTTAAAAGTACCAGGAAAACATTGTCCTTAAGCGCAGTCCCGTCGAGATAAGTAAGGGAAATGTGTATCCTGTCAGGTCCGGATTTCGCAGCAAGCATCGCCGCATTGATCTCATCCTCAGCTATGTAAAAATAAGAATACGGAATATAGGAGGCCATGCCGGACACGTCGCCTCTTCCGATCTTTTTCATGAAGCTCCGAAACCGCTTCTCTCCCGCCTCTTTAAAGGTACAGACAGCCGGGAGCTTTTTCAGATTCCTGAGGATAACGGGCCTCACCTGTGCCATTTCGGTATCCTCAAGCCTGTAGACCATAAGCCGCCCGGAAAGAAAAAGCGGAACGAAGCCCAGTTCCTTATATCCCTCATGCAGGTCCTGCGCCTCATGGGGAGGGACATACTGCTTAGAGATCATGCGGTCAAAACCCGATGCTCCGAACCGGCCTGTACAGTAGTCGATCAGGCTGCGGCGGTTTTCTTCCGCATCCTCTCCGGGAACTGCATAAATATGTTCAAGATAGAGATCCCCTCCTGCGCAAAGCCTTGAAAACACGGCATAGCAGACCGGCTTTTCCTCTGTAAAGCCGGCTATTGTCAATGTTTCGAAGCCTTTTGCATTGAAAAGCTGTAAAATATGCCCGGGTGCGGTCGCCCCGAGAAGCTCTGCGTCAGGGTTGATAAGTCTGAAATCCATTTACAGGGTCCTTTTATCGATAATTACTTTTCTTCAAAATACAGACAGCTCTCCCCGTCTGTCACAGCGTCGGGCTTTCTTGAATAGATGGCGCACTCGAGCATCTTCCCGTATGAATTGGCACAGTCAGCGCAGCACATATTCCTTTCACTGAACTCCTCAAACCTGGGATCGTCCTTTCCGCCTTCTAAGGGATCAATGCCCGTAAGCATTTTTGTATAGGTGCGTATCTCAGACACGGGCTCTGTATCGGGCAGTATCTTCCTTATCAGTTCCCGGCTGTTCTCCTCTGCCGTAATAAAGCTTACAACGGTGTCCTGAGAGTATTTTTCCATTGCATATTCCGCGACCTTTGCAAGAAGCAGCGCAAACGTCATTCCTCCGGTAAGCTCCGGATCCAGATAAACCCATGTGTTTTGAAGAACGCCTCCCTTTCCCTCCGTAAACAGCGCGCAGGCTCTGATCTCATCTTCGGGCATATAGAACACGCTTACGTCCTGATCGAGCCCGTTCTTTGTGATGCTGTGGAAGATCCCTTTGTTTACGACGGAATGGGAAAAGACCCGAAGTTTGTTGTCCGGAACATCCTTTAACCGAAGAAAGCCCCCGGAAGGCGATCTGCCGGATGCGCTCTTCAGGATCTGTGAATCCGCGGCATCTGACAGCCTGACATGATAGACGGGCGAATCCTCGTAAAGCACAAAATTATTTTTAATAAGGAAGCTCCCGATCCTTTCCCATGAAGAAAGAGGGAGATTTGCCGAAGCGCTTATGAACCGCTCCTCCTCCTGTCTTTTAAAAAGATCGGAGCATATATGAGCCAGTAAAGCGCTTCCATAGCCTTTACCCTCAAATTCGGTGCTAACGCCGATGCTTAAAAGCTCCGGCCCCGAAACTGCGGGATCAACCGCCGCGACCCCGACTGCTCCTCCGTCGTCTCCTATGGCAGCGTAATAAAAGAATCTGTCAAAACCCGGGTTATCCAAAATCTCCTGAGGCAAAAAGCCTTTAAGGGCTCCTGCGCTTTCAGGGCTTATAAGTTCATATCTCATCTAAGTCAATTCCTCCTAAAAAATCGGACGTACCATTCGAAGCTCCGAAAACTCATCGTCCGGGATCAGTTATCCCTGAGTTCTCCGTTCTCAGAGCCCGGTACGGTCTCTAAATATATCTTCCAGCTGCCCTTATGTCCCATGAGTATTTTTTCTTCCTCGGACTTCTGATCTTCTTCTTTTCCATCATCATTAAAATAAGCCTGCACTACCCGGAATTTTGTACCCGCGTCGATCAGAAGCTCATCCTCGTTCTGAGCCTGTCCCATGACATTAGCGCCGCTGATATCCATTGCATGGGTGCCTTTTTTTACAAGGATGATGAACTCGATACCGGGGGCATCATATTGGGCCTTTGTTCCGTCTCCTTGATTCGTTCCCTTCTTATAGGCACCTGCCCCGAAACCGGACTGCTTCCTCATGGATGTGGACACAAAGCCTTTATCCGTAAGAAATACATCTCCGGCTGCCATCTTATCCTTTAAAAGCTGTTTTAACTCTTCAGGGGAACTGTCCTTGCTTTTCCCGCCGTCAAGCATGAAGCTTAAGGTGGAAAAGCCGCTCACACCCCTGCGGACCACCATATCTCTGTTGATCGTCCTGCTCTGCAATATCTCGTGGAGGGTGTCCGCAAGCTTGTAAGTGGGAATGTTGCTGAATTTCTTTTTTCGGTCCACCTTTCCGGTCCTTAAATACTCATTCATGCTTTTGTACCCCCCGTTCATGTATGAGGTAAAAGCATAATGCGTATACAGGTAACCTCCTTCTCCATGATAGGCATTTCTGGCCTCATTGACCTCTTCTTCGCTGTAACTCTTTTCCAACTCGAAGTTATAGTCGTCGCTCATCCGGTTAAGAGCCTTTGTCATCGAGGCAGGATCCGCCTTAATATCCTGATACAGCAGCTCACCGTCCTTTCCTTTAACACTGAGCCTTTCCTTCTCCGCCTTTTCTTTCGCTATCCTGTCCTCTATATTCTGTTTGGTCTCATAATATCCTCTTGCATATCCGGATGTTTCCCATTCCTCGTAGCGCTCCTTATATGACTTCAGCCGTCTTCTCGGGGTCTTGCCTTTAAAGTAGCCCATCTCCGCGATCTGCTGCTCCGGAATGACCTCAAAATCAGGTGCCGGCGGAGCGAATTGCCGAAGCCTCTTCTCTTCCACCTCAGTCAGGGTGGTCTCCGCCTTCAGCCTTGCGATATCTCTGTCACCCTGCGTCATACGGCGGTCTTCATCAAGCTTTAAGCTGTGTTCATAGTACTCATAGCCCCTTTTTTCGGTAAGCTGCTGTTCTATGGCCCTCTGTTCCTGTTCATGACGGGTTAATGTTGTTTCACACATACTACTCCTTTTCTCCATTGCACCAATCTGCGAAGCAGATCTGGTGCTCAGGCAAAAACGCCAGAGCCACGGAAAATAAACGGCTCAGCTTTCTCCATGACCTCCGGCGGATATCCGGCTCTTCTGAGTGATCCGTACTCATCAACGAAACGGCAGGCCATTTTGTTAATGAGTATTATTATACTTTAAGTCCCGCAAAATGTATACACCCTGAAAGGCAGACAGTCTCAACGGGATAAACCGCGCCGGTCTGCTGCTTTTCAGGCCGGATAATATCCGTAAAGCTATAAAAAAGTAAACGACAGCATGGTCAGGTCATCGGACCCCGGCGCTGTATCCGCAAATGCATAAACCGCATCCTTAACGCTTTCAAGAAGCTCTCTGTCCTCCATCCAGGGATCCCTGTTCAGAACCTCCAGCATGCGGTCGAATCCAAACTGCTCTTCAGACTGATCCGCCGCCTCCGGCACCCCGTCGGAATATACAAAGATCCGCTCTCCGGGCTTTAATGTCCTTTTAAACTCATGGAACTCAAGGTCCGCATCTATACCAAGCGGTACGTCATGTTCCGTGACATACAATTCATATGCCCCCGTGTCTCTTAATACCGCAGGGCATTCATGTCCCGCGTTGCATTCCCTGAATATTCCGGTAGATATTTCAAGGATCCCCATCCATACCGTGACAAACATTGTTTTCGGATTGTTTGCGCATATCTCCTTATTTGCAGCTGTAAGGATCCTTGCCGGCGAAAACGCGCTTGCGGCCCGGGTCCGGATATGGGTCATGGACATCATCATAAAGAGAGCCGAGGGGATCCCTTTACCCGTCACATCCCCGATAACCAACGCAAGATGATCATCATCTATAAGGAAATAATCGTAAAAATCCCCGCCAATGCCGCGGGCCGGGGTCATGCTGCCGCAGAGCCTGAATCTGCTGTTATCCATTATCTCAGGATCCTCTCCCGGAAGCATTCCCTCCTGTATCTGCGAAGCGAACCGTATCTCCGCCGCCTCTCTCTCCTTTTCCGCGGTAACCGTCTTAAGATCTCTGATCGACTGCTTAATGGAGGCCTCCATATCCGAAAAAATATTCCATAATGTCCCGATCTCGTCCTTTTCTATATCCTCCGGTACGGTAAAGTACACTTCACCCGTATCTGTCAGAGCATCCGCATCCCTGCTGCTGTATGAAGCGGCGGCGTCTCTAAGCTTTTCAAGCGGCAGCACCACCCTTTTTTTCATTGCGTACGTGAGACAGACCGCAAATAAAACGATCAGCGCGACAGAAACGGGCATGTAGATGACAAGGAACTGGATTCTTGCTTCTAAGGTCTCGTTAACAGGCATGCTTAACCTGAGAAGCCCCGTTATGTTTCCGGACTGATCCCTTATATCCGTATAGATGGAATTTACCAGGCTCCCGTCTCTATCCGTCCTTATCTCCACATATGAGTCCTTATCGAACATCGAATCAAGTTCGTTTCTCTCAAATTCTATCGTACCGTTATCGTCATCAGCGTCATTATCCTCTTCGGAATCATCAGCGCCGTCAGCCTCATCGGCGTCAGCGGCGTCAGTCTCATCGGCGTCGTCAGCCTCATCAGCGTCAGCGTTATTATCCTCATCGGCGTCAGCGTCGTTATCCTCATCAGCGTCAGCGCCGTCAGCCTCATCAGCGTCAGCGTCGTTATCCTCTTCAGCGTCATTAACGGCAGCCGCGGACAGGGTGTCTTCTGTCTGCGGATAAGCCTGCGCCAGAAGGTATCCGGTCTCTGCATCCTCATCAAACGCATATAATTCGATGTCTTTAAGCCCTTCCTGCTCGCATATCTGACGAAACGCCGCGGAAACCGCGTCGATATCCGTGCCCGGTAAAATCTGTCCCTCCTTAAAGGAACGGCATAACGATGTTATTCTTTCCTCTCCCGCAAGCTGTACGGCCTCTGCGGAATTCTTCCTCAGATCATTTTTATATATTTTTCGGACGGACCGCATAAAAAGAAACATGCTGATCAGAATGATCACCGCGCTCATGATCGCCGTTCCCGCAACGCTCAGAGAAAACAGCCATTTTTCAAGGGATTTACTGTTTTTCTTTTCCTTCATGCAAGGTTATCCTGCCTTATTTATAAATGATCCGGCATGATGGTCGAAACGGCACGAACTCCGGTTCGTGCCTAAGCATTTGATCCGCTTCACAAATCGGTACTATGCAAAAATGCCTCTTTAGTCCTTATATGAAGATTATGATATAGGATGCCAAAAGAATCAAGCAGGAAATGCCAAACGTCTGTTGACTTTAAAATATTTAGGTGGTAGAAATATTGTGTATGCTTAATACCTGTATACAAGTCCTAGATCTTATGTTTTCTATGATTATTACGTAATACGTCTTTGCATATATGTTAAGCGTCTCAGCTTTACTGTCAGACTCAAAGCGTTCATTTCAAAACAAAACAGGACAGGCCTGGAAGGCTATACATACAGGTTTTATCTTTAATAAATTACAGATAAGCGGGGTGTGGTTATGATGAATTTCTTTAAACTCCCTTTTCGCCTTTGTGTTGCTGATATTCCATATACTGTGGTTTATATAGGATAAAAATGTCACCGGGAACATAATTGCGAAAAGGGATTCTTTAAATTAAGGAAAGACAGGGAGACCGGAAAGAGAAGGAAGCAGTTCTTCGCGCTTTTACTGGCGGCGGTATTTGCGGTATTACCGGCAACGGAGGTGCTGGCGGGTAGTATATATGTAGTGACAGATTCTAGCCATAATATAATAACTGTTAGTTATGCTGGGGATACCGTTCCAGGCAATAATTTAAATAATTTGAAAGGCAAGCAAGTAAAACATGTAAATAATGATGGCGATTTCATTGATCTTACAACTGGAACAGGTGGTGCGAAGATATTAGTAACATATCAAATTAATGGAGTTGAGGTTAAAACGGAGAGCTACAGCGATATATTTAGCGTAAGATGTTCCCCATTGGTTCCAGGAGATGGTTCTTTATCATCCTACAATAGTGATTATTTAGAAGATGGATACTGGACTGTATTATCGGCAGCAAATAATGGAGCAGACGGTATTGCTTTCGTCTTAAACGCAACCGGTAAAACTTATAATATTCAATATTATTTAAATGGTAACGAGATAACAGGAGATGAACTTGAAGGTAATCCCACTACTTATCAATACGGTACCGGTGTAGCTGAAGGTAGATTTAAAGATCTCAGTAAATCCGGATTTGATGGCTGGTATTCCAATCCAGAATGTACAGGTGATAAAGTAAGATCTATTGGTAAAACATCTACTGATGGTAACTTACAACTGTATGCCAAGGCTGAAGAAACCCCTGCGGTCAAGTGCACAGTAACCTTTAATGCAAACGGCGGAACCGGTCAAATGGATCCGCAGTCTGCTGATAATGGCACTTCCGCTGCTTTAAAGAAAAACACCTTTACCAGAGAAGGTTATTCTTTTAAGGAATGGAACACGGAGGCAGACGGTTCCGGATCATCTTATGCGGATCAGGCTGATTATACATTCAATGCGGATGTTACCCTTTATGCGCAATGGACAAAGGGTGGATCACCGGACCCAAAGCCCGAACCCAAACCCGAGCC
>JAIKXO010000063.1 GCA_024684065.1 Lachnospiraceae bacterium | reverse complement strand
ATAATATCTATATACATATACCGCCTATTCTTATATCATATATTTTGGATTTAGGGATAGTCGGCGGCACATGAAGAGAAAGAGAGGGTAATAATGAGCAATTTGGAATTGCTAATGGCGACATTTGAAATGGCGCTCATCAGATTCGGGAGAGGTGACTTCATAGGCATCGAGGATGTCATCACTTCGTTCCAGGCACAGTATCCAGATAAATCTGAGGATCTAATCATAGGTTATCTTACAGGATTTTGCCAGGGACAGGAGGTCGGGACTGAGATAGGCTTGGCGGGAAGGGAACTGAACTGAATCTGGCAGGACATCACAGAATACGGAAACACATGGGCTCCCTGTTCATTATGCAGGGAGCCTCTAACTTATTTCATTAGGTAAACTGTAGGAGTCCTTAATAAAAGCGCTTTCAAGAATTAAGAGTAATTTCTTGATTTTTTGAGGTGCTTTTCGTTATGGCGTTAAAATGATAGTGAACTGCAAGATATTATTAAGTAGGATCTTCATCACCATCCACGTCTTGTTCTCAATAGAGCCTCGGAGGTCGAGATAAAACCTGCTGTATCTCCTGACCGTGATTTCGTCGTTGTCTATCAGTACTTCATTGGTAAATGTGGTATCCATAGCTTCCATCCTTTGGATGCGATTTCCTTGTCTGTTTTTTTAATAGCATGATGCTTCCTCTTCAGGGGCCGGTTGCCCTTGAAGGATGTCGTATAAATCGAATACTTTCCTTCCGGCCATGTCTGTAACCAGGTGCCGGTACGTAATCCTTTGCCTGCCGAAGGGACCGTCGACCGTCTTCACTTCTTCCTCCGCCTTTAGCGGGACGGCGCCGGTTCTCTGCCTGCAGAAGTCCCTATGGGGCATCGCCTTCAGATACTGCCCGTCAGTATAGGGGCGGAAGACATGTACTGGCCCTCCGTTCTCCCTGTACAGGTTTACGATGACATAGCTGTCCGGCCTGCCCGGGTTATGAATGGGGTATACTTTCCTGTACCTGTCAAGCTTGCTTTCGCATATGCGGTTCGCGATCTCAATATCGGAATACAGGCATGTTATTCTGTTGTTGATCTTTATCTCTATCATTTCAGCTCCCTTCGAATATGCTTATATATAGTAAGAAACAATGAAAAACCCTGCCTCGAAAGGCAGAGCATCATTTTTTTTCGCAGTTCTTTCAGTTCCCGGCGAACATCCGCCCGAGCCTCAGAATAAGCGGGTCCGATTCGTCCGTTATCTTCCTGAGCCCGCTGTAAATGCGGTCGCATTCCTCGAGCTCGCCGTCAGCGATCTGCATGAGCGCGTACCCGGATTCCGGACGCCCGCCGTCAATGCTTACCTTGAGCTGCCCCATGCGGAGCTTAAGGTTCCTGAGCCTGCGGTCGATCTCATTCAGCATCCCGTCTGCCTCCCCGTCGGAGAAATAGCCCGTCTTCGCGGCGGGCTCCGTTGCTTCCAAGGCGTCCTCGGTAAATGCGAGGATGCTGTTTATGGAGGCGACGATTGCTGCCCTGTTTAGCGCAAGCTTGATTTTGAAATAGGCTTTCCTTATAAATTTCAAAGGCATATTTTCCTTCCTTTCTTTCTTTCTAAACGATGATTTTATCACTGTCGGATGGCCCGCGCAAGAAGCGGGAACCATCCATTCCAATATTTTTCATGCCAGATGCTTTCCGGGGCGTTTTACCTCCATTCGTAGCAGATGATGTCCTCGACGGGCACATGGTATATCTCGGAGGCCAGCTTTCCGTCAATTTTTTGTCGGCGGCGCGGACGTAGTCGCAGTGGCGCTCGTTCCTGTCGTCGAATACGCCGAATATCTTCAGGCCGTCATTATCCATGATGTTCTCCTTTCTGCCATTTGCGCTTTCCATCCCTCTGGAAAAAGGAGGCTCGCCGCCCATGGCTGAAGGCGGCGGTTTCTTCCGGCTTTGCCATGGCCTTCCTTTTTTTTATTCAGTTTTTAAGCGACTTCAAGTCCGGGTATGCGGCCGCTACCGGAGCCGTTTTATGCCGACGCGGCGCTGTCGGGCTACTAAACGTCCTGACCCAGCGGGCAACCCCGTCAAACCAAGCTGCCGCAAGAAGGCGGTAGTGTGCCCCGAGCCTGGCCTTGAAGCTGTTGACGGTGCTCACGGAAGGCTCGAAGTCGAGCTTTTCGCTTCCGTAGAATCGCCTGTTTTCAACCACGACCTTGCTGAATATCAGGAATGCCTTGAAAGCGTCCCATATGTCCATCCTGCTGTCATAGCATCCGTTATTCTTTGCCACGGAAAGCCCGGCGTTCCATATCTCGTCCATAAACTGTTTCCTTGCCATTTTATGCTTTCTCCCTATCTTTTTATTTTTCCATGACCGTCCACCAATGGCAGCCGTGCTTCCTGGAAATTGTCTCGCAGGTGTACCAGGAAGGCTCGCTGGCACTCCTGATGATTGTCTCAAAGTCGATGCTGCACAGTAAAAGCTAGTTCTTTATAATTTTTTTCCTCGTTTCATTTAATAGCACTGGAAGACCTTTGACTGGAAAATTGTTATAAATATTTCCTTTTCTGTGCATATAGCGCAGAGGGATGTTTTACAAGAAGGGATAGGAAAGCCGGGGATGATGTGTCCCCGGCCTTTTAACCGGATAGGCATTGAAAATGACCGGATGCGCAAAACGGGTGCCAAAGTATATTATCCTTCCGTATAATAAGACAGATAACAAAAATACAGTCTGGAAACAGGCAGGGATCATAATGGAGGAAAAGAAGATGGCAGATAACAAGAACAGGGCCCTTAATGACGATGCAATGGCAAAGGCCGCAGGCGGAGCCGGGGAGTTCCCACAGTACGACATGATGGGATTTGTAGTGGACAAGCTCCCTGTTGAGCAGTATGCAAACCATTATAACGTAAAGGGCGACAACGATGAAATATTCATATGCTGGTATGCGGGGAGCGATGTGCTTGCTCCGGGAACTGAGGTTTATATGTTCCATATCGAGCAGGACAACGGCTGGAAGATCGAGCCCGTGACATATTTATAGGAGGGATGAGGCAATGACGGATAAAATTGTTTCAAAAGAGAAAATTGAGGAAAAGATAAGGCAGATGAACACAGAGCTCTCTGACGATCAAATGGCCGCGGCGGGCGGCGGCGTGGATGATGGCACCCCCGAACCGAAATACCATGTGGGCGATATCGTCCATTTAGTCGATGGGGATGACGGGCTGGAACAGATCACTATAATAAAGCAATTATCCTGGTCTCCTGATGAAGGATGGTGGTACCTTATAAAAGCGTACATGCCTGAGATCGGCTGGATAGAGCCGGGGGCGGTATGCGAAACGTACATTTATCCGGCATAGAGAGGAAAGCGTAATGGCAGAGAATATGGCTCTTAACGATGAAATAATGGCAAAAGCAACAGGCCTTGTCTGTGTGCTGCCTGTACAGGCGCTTTAGGTTATAATCCCATCTTTGACAGTACAAATGCGAGGAAAGCCTTTATTCCAGGGCAGACCTCGCATTTTTGAATATGCAAAAGTGTAGCTATATCTCGAGCCATCCACTGTCTCCTCCGGTTACAGTCAGCGTCGAAAAGCGATCGGCGCTGACTGTAACACCTCCGATGGAGTTTATAATATATTCTTAAGTACAATGCTCTTCGTATGCGTCATCTCGTTGAACGTGGACATAACGCCCTCGGTTCCTATGCCTGAATGCTTGTAGCCGCCGAAAGGCATCTCGAAGCTCCTGAAGAAGCTGGCTCCGTTTATGATAGCGCCGCCACATTCAAGGGCATTGGCCACCCTTGCAGCCGTCTTCATATTCTCAGAGAATACACATCCGCAAAGCCCGAACTTCGAAGCATTTGCAATCTTTACGGCTTCCTCTTCAGTATCGAAAGCAATGATGGGCACAACGGGTCCGAAGATCTCCATATCTTTTGCAACATCAGCCGTTGAAGGCACGTCGCCTATTACAGTGGGATCATAGAAGGCACCGTTTCTCTTTCCGCCTAAGAGTATCTTCCCGCCTTGCTCTACGGTGAGATTCACCTGCTCCTCAACTTTGATGGCGGCCTTTTCGCTGATAAGGCAGCCCATCTCGGCCTCGTCCGTAGACGGATCGGCGCGGTTTATCTTATTGATCTTTTCAATGGCCTTTTTAGTGAATTCCTCTACACGGGATCTGTGGACCAGGAACCTCTTGGAAGCACAGCATACCTGCCCCGTGTTGTACATACGCCCCCAGATCAGCTCGTCAGTGGCAAGATCAACATCGGCATCATCCATAACTATGAATGCATCATTGCCTCCAAGCTCCAAAGCTACATGGGTCAGATTCTTAGCACAGCGCTCGGCAGTTTCTATTCCTACTTCCGTTGAGCCTGTAAGGGTCACCAGATGCACATCCGGATTGGAAGTAAGCTCGGTTCCTGCTACAGATCCTCTTCCGGTCACTACCTCTATGGCTCCGGGAGTGACGCCCGCTTCGTTCATGAGATGCGACAGCTTGCAGAGCGTCAGAGGATTGTCAGTAGAAGGCTTTACTATGCAGCTGTTTCCTGTGAGCAGAGCAGGCGCAACTTTCTGGTCGAACAGGTCGCAGGGGAAGTTAAAGGGTATGATCGCGGCCACTACCCCTAAAGGCTCCTTTTTTATAATGAGCACAGTTTTGTCCTGCCCGGCTTCCATCCCCTCAGGAATGGTCTGTCCGTAGAAATGTTTTGCTCTTTCAGAGAAGGCTTTGAAAGCAATGGGGATATTGCCTATCTCAGCCCTGGCCTCGCTTATGCACTTCCCCGTCTCATCGGAAAGGGTCCTGGCGAGATCCTCCTTATCCCTCTCAACAAGCCCGATGAACTTGTACATTATCTCCACCCGCTCATACACAGGCTTCTTCGCCCATTCCTTCTGGGCTTCCTTAGCGGCCGCCACAGCAGCCTTAATGTCCTCCGGCGTAGCAGAAGGAACGGTATCAACAAGCTTTCCGTTTGCCGGATTGATAACATCAATAGTCTTTCCGTCAGAAGCATCAACGGCCTTGCCGCCAATCAACATTTTCATGATTATTCCTCCTCGTTAAAAACAATTTCCAGATCGATCATAATCGCAGACCGCCGCAAACCCTGTTGCGGCGTTTCGCTAAACCCGCAATAACCTTGTATTCTGCCCGTTATCTTATCAGGGGCTTCCTGTTACTCGGAAAATCCCGTAAAGCTCAGCATCAGGCCGCCGCAGGTGTTCTCTCCGTCCCTTTCAAAGCCGTACTCGCCAAAGGTAAATTCGCAGATAAAAGGAACATCCCCGGCTGCTTCCTTAAGCTGCCTGGCTACCTCGTCTATCCTGTCGCCTATACCGGCTCTTCTCCCGCCGCAATGAACAAGATGGAAGGCAAGAGGCTTGCCGGGCATTTTCTCTATAAGGGCTTTAAGGGTATTCCCCGTTGAATCTATAAGCTCGTCAACTGTCGCTTCCATACGGATTACAACTGTCTTTTCCGTAAGCACATTTCCTGTGTTCAGAGAACCATCTTCATTTCCGTTCATGGGATGACGGATGGCGATGAGTTTTCCAAGGCGGTCCTTTATGCCAAGAGGCGAGGTTATCGTCGTGACAAGGAGATTGCCTCCCGTAACCGCTTCCTTATCAAGCCCTCTCCAGGCAGCATATTTCTCAGTGGCGGGAACCCCGTCTATCTCCATAAGCTGGCGTTCTGAGCCAATCTTCGTGATAACGCCGTAATCATCGGTCTCTCTGTATGCGCCGGTAAAGAGGTTTGTCATCTTTGCCCCGCCCCAGAAGAACGCGGCCACGCAGCCGTCAGCAAAACTCTTTCCGTCCCCGTAAAGGAGCCATTCGCCGGCTATGGCATTATCTGCGGCGCTTCCGCCGAAGAAAGGCTTTCTTCCTATAACCTTCTGTATTCCTTCAAGATACTTCTCTTCCTCTGCAGGAGATGCCGCCATATAGAAGTAACAAGGCGAGCAGGTTTTTCCTGCCGCTTCCATAGCCTTCTTAGCCAGAGCTTCACCCGTCGCTATAGAGCACCCACTCTTTTCGGAAGAAACAACGGAAACCGTCAAGTCGTCATCTTCAATGGCAAGTATGCCTACAAAGGGCTTATCGCCTCCCACATAGCCTTCAGGTGTGATGACCCCGGTAAAGCTTGTATTACCAAAAACGGGAACATCTCCAAGCTCATCCGCTATGGCGCTTAAAACCTTCGGAACATCATAGGCGCAGCTCATATAAGCAAAGGCGGCCTTAAGCCCGTCAGCTTTAACGGCAGAAGCAGCCTCCTTGCCCGCAAGGGCCGCATCCGCATTAACACTTGAACCAACATAAGCTTTAAACATTGCAATATCTCCTTTCTTGTCATAAATGACAGCCAAACTATATATTAGTATCTCACTTTTGTGCCATTTGCACAAGATAAAAATATTATTATGGATATTTTTGTGCTTAGTTCCCTATGCCACAAATGTCAAGTGCGGCAAATATATGTTTTACAGGCTTAGAAAGAACGTTCAGGTTGATAAATGGCACCCGGCCGGAACAATGTATGTCAAATAATAGGTTGAATTATAGCTATACTTTGAGGTATATTACAGACTGGAAATGGAGGTCTTCATATGACTATAGATACCAATACAATGATTTCTATTACCGAAGCAAACCAGAACTTTTCCAGGGTTACTAAACTTGTTGATGAAAAGGGAATTGCGGTGATCCTTAAGAATAATGTTCCGCGTTATATTGTTATAGATTTCAGTAAAGCAGATGAAAATGTGATCGCACCTGATGAATATGTGCTTACAATATCCACAAGACTGCTAAAGAAAAACAAAGAGGCTTATGAGGTACTTGCCAGATGAAGAGATTGAGCAGGGAACAAATATTAATGCTTCATTCTCAGCAAAGTTTGGTGATAAACTTAAAACTGTAAATGATAATCGCGATTGAAATACAAGCGATTTTGTTCAATCTTGGTTTTCAGGGGGAAAAACGTGGATATAGAAACGAAAGCATTGACGCCGGATTTGGTGGAAGATTATATCGATTTTTTTGATCATCGGGCATTCTCGGATGGTTCGCCTTATTACCCGTGCTACTGCAACGCATTCAACATGAGCGCAATTGAAATTGAAAATATGCGAAAGATGGCAAAACGCTATGGCGGAGGTGCCAAAGGGTGGCAAAAGTCACTGCGGGTATCAGCTGCTCAAATGGTAAAAGAAGGCAGGATTCGCGGCTTATTAGCCTTTGACAATGGGATTGCCATTGGATGGTGCAACGCGAACGACAGAATGAATTTTTATCGGGTCGGAGAGTTTGATCTGGATCATGTTCCTGAGGATCGTGCTCCTTCCGATTGCCAGCGGGAGAGGCAGATAAAATCAATCGTATGTTTTGAGATCAGCCCGGAATACCGTGGTAAAGGCATTGCGACACAGCTTCTAAACCAGGTTTGTACTGATGCGCTCGCCGAAGGATATGAATATGTGGAAGCATACCCATCTGACCGGGTACAAAGTTCACTTGCTTTTACAGGACCTGTTCATATGTACGAGAAGGCAGGTTTCACAGAATTCTCAAGAATCGGTTCCACCATCGTGATGAGAAAAAAACTGCGATGATAAATTCCGGCTTGTAGTGAACTTTAACTTACAGTATAACGTGTTAACCGGGATGACTATCGAGTTGATTTTTTTGTTGTCAGGATATACAATGTATATACAAAGGAGGTATTGCTTATGCAGATTCAGGTTAAAGCATGGGGAAATAGTCAGGGAATCAGAATACCCAAAGAAATACTGCAGGAAGCATCTGTTTCAGTTGATGATGTTCTCGATGTAAAGGTATCTAATGGCATGATAATGCTTGTTAAACCATTTAGGCATAGAACGTTAGAAGAACGTGCCGCAGAATATGGTGGGCAGCTCCATTTGGACAGTGAATTTGACTGGGGTGAACCGAAGGGAAGAGAGACTTGGTAATGAAGGAAGAATTGTACCAGGGAGATATACTTAAGATTGAACATATCAGGAAGCCGGTTCTTGTTGTAAGTAAGGATTTCTTTAACCAGACTTATGAAGTGATCGGCTGTCCTGTTTATGAAAAAGGAGAAGCAGGTCCGCTACATATACATATCAAAACTGAAAAGTCTGAAGGCTATGTGCAATGCGAAAAAATGGCACTCCTTGATTTGAATATCAGGGGCTATTCGAAGATTGACAGGATACATTATCCTGATATTATAAATATCACAGACGCTATTCAGGGGATCTTTGACTGCATCTGAATATACCCCCACCCCCCAAAAAATGTATACAGGGCAGGAAACAGGAGCCGGTTCCTCGTTCTGCCTGCTGTGGAACCGTCCCCTCGTCCCGGAATAAAAAAAGAAAGGATATACCCTGATGAAAAAGAATAAAATCACCTATTGGTTTGATAACCAGATGTCAAAGGGAACTCCCGCTTTGATAAAGCTTCTGACCATTGCCTCCTTTGCGGCTGTGATCATTATGGGCATCATAATAGCGGTCGCGGGAGGCAGCAGCGGCCCGGGCCTTGGACAGGGACTCTGGCTCAGCCTTACCCACGTTCTGGATCCCGGCACTGTATGCGGAGATGAAACTACAAATGTTCCTTTTATTTTCGGGATGCTCTTTGTGACCTTCCTCGGCATTTTCATATTCTCTACTCTTACAGGTATCATTTGTAATGCCATTGACGAGAAAGTCCAGGATCTCCGCAAGGGAAAATCCGTGGTTGTTGAGGAAGGACATGTGATCATCCTCGGGACCGACGGAGGGCTCTTTACTATTGTATCAGAGCTTATCGAATGTAATGCCAACCATAAAAGGGAAGCTTTGGTTATCATGGATGACAAGAAGGATAGGGATGTTATGGATGACATGATAAATGACCGTTTCCCCGATACCAAAACCACCAGGATCATTTGCCGCTGCGGTAATATTTCAGACGTGAATGATCTCAGGGTCTGTTCTTTTGATACCTGTAAAAGCGTCATTATAAATGCGGATAATGATGCCAGGACATTGAAATGCATACTTGCCGCCACCAGGCTCTTAAAGGAATACCATAATGACAAAGCCTTTATCACGGCGATAATCCGTGATGAAGAGAATAAGGAAGCAGCTGAGGTCGCGGGTGAGGGCTATGCCGAAGTCTTAAGCTTTAATGACATGATGAGCAGGATAATCGCCCACACCGGCCGTAATGCCGGGCTTTCCAGAGTTTATACGGAAATATTCGATGCAGACGGGAGCGAGTTTTACATTGAAGAGCATCCGGAGGCAGCAGGCAGGACCGTTTCCGAACTGAACCGCTTCTTCCCGGTATCCACGGTCGTCGGTTTTATAAAGGCGGACGGTGAGATACTGCTGAATCCGGAACCTGACCTTAAGACCGAAAAGGGTGACAAACTGATCCTCCTTGCCGAGGATGACGGGGAAACCCATATGGATGATCAGCCCCATGCGATAAATGAAGACCGTATCATTACAGAGTACAGGAAAGATTCCCCGGAAAGAAAAGATATGCTGATACTTGGCTACAGCAACAAGATTAAGTACATTCTTGAGGAGGAGGACAATTATGTGGCTCCCGGATCCAGGATGATCGTAGCCCTGCCAGAAAGTCAGGCTCTCTGTCGGGATGAGATCGAAATGATAAAGCTTAAGAATATTTCCGTTGAGGTGGTTGAATGTGATATTTACAGTCGCAGCGGGCTGGAATCACTTCTGAAGGAGGATAATACCATCCTTGTACTTGCCGATAATGAAGAGGGAATGGATGATGAAAAAGCGGAGCAGAAGGATGCGAAGATCCTGCTGGTATTACTCCAGCTGAAGTATCTTTCCGAAACAAAAGGCTACAGAATGAATGTAACAAGCGAGATGCTTAAGACCGAAAATCAGGAGCTTGCGGAAATCGCCGAGGTTAATGATTTTGTTATAAGCAGTAATATCACCAGCCTTATTGTTACACAGATCTGCCAGGAAAGGAAATTAAAGGCTATCTTTGAGGAGCTTCTCCATGAAGAGGGCTCCGAGATCTATGTGCGTCCCGCAGGATGCTATATAAAGACCGGGGAAAAGACCGATATTTACACGGCCTGTGAGGCCGCTGCCAGGCACAGGGAAGTCCTTATCGGATACAGAAAGGCTGATTCAAAGTCAGGAGATATCGAAATCGTCACCAATCCTCCAAAATCATCTGAGGTGCTTTTTGAAGAGCAGGATTCTTTTGTGGTGATCGCCGCAGACTAAATGGAACGGGAGACGTGGAACGGGGTGGAACGGGGGACGGTTCCTCGTTTCACCCCGTTCCACACCCCGTTTCACAAACGGAACGAGGAACCGTCCCTCGTTTCATCTTTACGATTTGTCTGATTGATTCGGCATATATCCGTTATGATCTCTATTTTTAAATATGACCATCCCGATCAGCTTCACTGACTGCTAAATGGGTCTTCAGGTCCTCAATACTCGCATTTTTCATTGGATCTTCTACATCGACAGTTCCAAAAGGATCAAGGGCTGTATCGGTTGCCAATGAAAGCGCTGCATCGACAGCGATACTGACGGCATTTACGATCCCGGTGGCTTTCACATCAACAGGATCTATAGGATAATACGGTCGGAGAAGCTTTTCGCAATCGGCGCAGATCATTCCATCACTTACAAACTTATAGTCGGCCTTCTTCAGGGAAATACCTTTATCTACAGCTCTGCCACATAGATCGCAGGTGTCCTTTTCATAAAAGGCTTTAAGTGCATCGCGCCCCTTTAGTCCGTTCCAGCCGACAGTTTTATAGCGCTCAACATCTTCAGGAGTTTTACAGTTATATGCAACATAGCCGTAGCATTTGGAACAGAACTTCATATTCAGATGTTTCTGTGCAAACAATCCGCTAAACCCCTTAAGGCTCTTTCCGCACATGGCACATGTTTGGCTTTTGTGTTTTTCAGACATGATTCAATCTCTTCCTGATATAAATGTCACATCCGGCGAGTCCCTCGACTGCTCTTTTGTCCTGATCGTTCATTTTTTCCTTGCGCTTGTCCGCTATTATATCCCTGTTCGTAGTTGTTTGCAACCATGGCTGTTTTTTCGATAAAATGATAGGCAGGCAAGCTGATTTTGCATGGAAATTACATCACAGCGTTGGAAATTATCAAGACTGTTCCAGGGTCTGCAGATTTTTTTCTTTATTAGAAGGGAGGATTACCCATGCAAGCCTTCTATCAAAAATGTAATAACAGCCGGGATTAAGCCATAACTGATCATTTCTGTATTCTTCACGATACTTGTGTGAATGGCCGTAAATGACAATGTTCTGATCAGAGAGATCATCTGTTATCTGTTTTTTATTATGTATCACAAAGATTCTGATTCCGCACAGAGTGACAGAGATGGTCTTTGGAAGACCATCCGCCCAGGTATCCTTATCAGCATTTCCGCGAACAGCATAAACAGGCGCGATCTGCTTCAGGTCATCAAGAACTTTTGGCTGGTCTATATCACCGGCGTGGATAATGGCGTCGCTTCCTGCCAGAGCATCGGCGGTTTCCGGCCGTACCAGCCCGTGTGTATCTGAAAGAACCCCTATCTTATACATAAATCCTGCTCTCTTGTAAAAAATAATAAAGCGGTTAATCACTCATTATCTTAACGACCACTTTGCGGTTTCGGGCACCGTCATATTCGAGGAAATAGATTCCCTGCCATGTGCCGAGGACTAAGCGGCCGTCTTTTATGATGACGGTTTCGGAGAAGCCCATCATTGAGGCTTTCAGGTGGGCGGCGGCATTGCCTTCCATATGGAGATACCCGTCTTCCCATGGAACAATCTTGTTGATCTCCTTCATGAAGTCTGTCTGGACATCGGGATCCGCGTTTTCATTGATCGTTACAGCAGCTGTTGTATGTGGAACAAAGATAATACAGATACCGTCAGAGACGTTGCTCTCTGTGACTATCTGCCGGATCTGCCCGGTGATGTCGATCATTTGGGTATGGGATGTCGTTCTTACTGGAATTTCAAAGATATTCTGGTTCATTACTGTGACTCCTTAGATAAAATAGTTTACAAAGGTCTTTTAGCCGCAGCATAGATGACTGCTCTTTAAGAATATCACAAATATATGGTTTTATGCTATACTGAACTGGATGTATCCGGGTTCTGTGGCAGATGCCATTGGAAGGATTGATGTATAAACTGACGGGAATAATCGAAGCATCATAATAGGAACGGAGGACAGGGAAGATGATTATTTCAGCAAAAGAAGCAGAATCACTTGGGGCAGATGCCGTAGTGGGAGCAAGATTCTCTTCTGCATCGGTAATGCAGGGGGCGGCCGAGATCATGACATATGGCACTGCCATAAGATTTGTATAAAGCATGAGTCTTTTTGCGATCGGAGACCTCCATCTTCATTTCCAGTCTGAGCTGAAAGCTCCCAATCAGATGCACGACAGGGTGTGGAAGGGTCATGAGAAGAGATTTAAGAAAATATGTCTAAGGCTGATCCGGGGCAAGTCTCAGACAGAGGATGAGCAAGATACGCTTGTGCTCGTCGGCGATCATAGCTGGGGAAAGAATCTTTCGGAATGCGAGGAGGATTTCCGCTATATAGCAGAACTGCCGGGACGTAAGATCTTAAGCCGTGGCAACCATGACATGTTTTGGGATGCAAAGAAAACGGAGCGGCTGAATTCTCTTTTTGAAGGGCGTTTGCTGTTCCTTCAGAATAATTTCTATGTATATAAGGATTATGCGCTTGTAGGAACAAAGGGCTTCGCCTTTGAGGGGCCTTTCTATCTTGATTACAACGGAAGGATCATAGGGTGGGATGAAGAAGCGGAGAAACAGTCGGTAAAGCTTGTAAAACGTGAAGCGGACAGGCTCCGGATATCCTTTGAAGCCGCGAAAAACGCAGGATATCGTAAATATATCATGTTTCTTCACTATCCGCCGACAAGCATCCTGGAGGAGAATAGCATTTTTACAAATATGGCTGAGGAATATGGAGCAGAGCAGGTCATATACGCCCACAGCCACGGATCATCGCAGCATTACGATAGTATTCTCGGAGATTATCATGGGATCCGCTACAGACTTGTATCCGGTGATTATCTGAATTGGCATCCGCTTAAGATACTGGATTAAAGAAAGGGAGAATGAAACCCGATGATCCGGTGATCTCGTATTTTTATCTAAAGGATAACTCGGGAAATGCCGGATATGTTGGGGCAGGGAGAGAACATGGCTAACGAAAACGGGGAATGGATCATGCGGGGCCTGGATTGGAACAATCCATACCGGATACGCACATGGCAGGAATTGATCAACTGGATAAATGAGATAGGCTTTCTGCCGCTCTTTGCTAATGAAATCGAGGGGTTTTCAGCGGAGGAGCATGTTTCGCCTGATTTCTGGTGGACAGGAGATAAAAATCAGGATCCCTGGGAGTGGCGCGAGGTCATTGCAGCCAGCCATCAGGTGGCTTACGGCAAATTCTTTGACAGGAAAGCCGGGTTTATAAGCCTCGAATGGCTTCCCTATTTTGTGAATTACCGCCGTGAAGGCTATGACTTTGATGCCAGATGGGAGGACGGACTTGCTAACCGCAGGGAAAAAGCCATTATGGATCTGCTGACAGGCAGGGATGAAGATGGAGATATGACTTTCCCGGATGACCGGATTCTTTCCACGGACTTAAAGAAAAAGGCCGGCTTTGGAAAAGGAGGAGAGAAAAACTATCCCGGAATAATCACGGGACTTCAGATGCAGACTTACCTCGTAATCACAGATTTCCAAAGAAGGGTTAATAAACGTGGGGAAGAGTATGGGATGCCGGTGTCAGTCATGCTTCCTCCTGAGGCTGTCTGGGGATATGAAAGGGTAACCTCGGCATATGCTGAGCCGCCGGGAAAATCCAGGGAAAGGATAATAAACCGATTGACAGAGCTCTACCCGAATGCAGATGAGAGGGATTTTATAATCTCGATCGGAAAGGGTTCATGAC
>JAIKXO010000037.1 GCA_024684065.1 Lachnospiraceae bacterium | reverse complement strand
GAGCAGCGTACCCTTCCTTTCTGGCTTTATCCCGCCAGTTGCGGAGTGTCTGTTCTGAGAGACCTTCCTCTTTTGCGATCTTGGTGATGGATTCGTTGTTCGGGGGAAGCATCCGGCGAAGGATTGCCTCCTTGTATTCTGCACTATAATTCATCTGTGAAGCTCCTTCCTGTGGTACCTTAATCCTACCACAAAAACTGTGTTGCTTCACTGACATCTATCCTAACACACGGGGGGCTCTATTTCTGATTTGTCTTCAGGAAAAGTATATCCGTTACGCGGTAAATAATCGATAATAGCAAAGTTGCTTAAATCCGATATAAATTTATTTGCCAGATCCTTTGATATATTTTCATCGCAATCGTCCAAAACTACGTCTTGCGATATGGCAGGATATGATTTATTCAATAAGTTCTCAATTATTTCTGTATTTGAAAGATTGGCTTGATTAATTGTTATATTTGGTTTCAGTTCTGGTTCAGATGCAAAAATTCTATGTTCGTTAAAGGTCGTTGAAGTAGAAACTCTATCAATCTCATTAAGAATCTGATTAACTTCCTCCTGTATTGCTTCTCTGTCCTCTGCGGTGTTTGTTCCATTGGCCGACTTAATAGAAAGCTCCGTCAATCTATGCATCATATCGCCGACCTCGGCCAACGCTCCATCTGCGATTTTGCACATGGAAATACCATCTTGCGTATTCTTTGTGCCTTGGGTCAGCCCTCGGATCTGTCGGCGCATACCCTCAGAAATGGTTAGTCCTGCAGCGTCATCAGCCGCACGGTTAATTTTATATCCTGATGAAAGCTTTTCAGTAGATTTTGCTTTGTTATTATTCGTAATACCCAACTGACGGTTAGTAAACATGGACTGCATGTTATGCATCAGCACGTTCATGTTGGACATGGTGTACCTCAATTCTATCCTAGAGATATACAAAAAAACTTATCATAATTTATATAGGTTTGTTTTACCTTTTGCTTTAGAGCCCAACTTGTAAAGAAAAAATCAATCTGCTCATATTCTTTTTGAGTTCCTTGATAGACTTAAAGAAGCTGAGAGTATACCGGTCAATCTTATTTTCAATAATTCGTTGAAAAATATATATCTGACGGTTAGTATTTATTGTCTTCTCCAAATAAGCCCTGAGAGATATAGCCAATGAAAAGCAACAATCTAACGGTAGGGTGACATATAACTAAAACATTAAGCTATAAGAGATAAGGCGGCTCCTATTGTCAAAAGAAAAGAATAAGCTTTCTTCTTTACAATCCATCTTATCGTATGATAATCTACCTTCGGAAGTTACAGATGCGGTATTGGATGTGATAAGAAAGGAGAAGGAAAAGCAGGTTTTACAAGTTCATAAGTATAAGATAAGCGGACCGTTTGTGACTAAAAAGCAGACTATCTACTCCACCAGATGCCCGTGGTTGGAATCAGAAAAAATCAACCGTAGCAGCTACAACGATGTGATTGATTACCTGTACGACCATTATTTTGGTTCTACTGATGACCGGGTAACAGTCTGCGAAATATATGAGCGTATGATAAATGAATACGAAGAAGCTCATATTTTGAACGATTTAACACTGGTTCACTACAAAGCCGACTGGAATAAGCATGTGGTTGGCAAGAGGGCTAAATGGCTCAATAAGCCG
Organism: Lachnospiraceae bacterium; assembly: GCA_024684065.1. Next base: position 28,629 of record JAIKXO010000037.1, on the reverse strand, counting down.
ATCACAGAGGTATTACTCGATCAAATATATGTATTCTATCGGGAGCTTACAGCTGATGGCACTATGAAACGGTCAACGTTCAATAATGTCAAAACGGTTATAAATGCTGTTTTTGATTATGCTATTACCCGCGGCATAGATTGTAAAAAGGCAAGCCTTATTTCTACAAATAAGCTGAAATTTGCTCCTGTTTCCGATAAATGGGAAGGCGTTTACTCTAAGGAGGATAGAAAGAATATCCTGACCGTTTGCGAGAATATGAGGCCTACAGTCTATACTAAAGCGATTGAATTGATGTTTTGCCTTGATATTCGCATAGGTGAGCTCCGTGCTTTACAGAAAGGCGATATTGATTTAGAAGCAAAAACCGTCCATATCAGGTCGCAAATGGTTGATAAAAAGACGGGTACTGCAAAAAGGCATCCTGTTCGATCGAATATCATGAAAGGTGGCAAGGAGGCCGGTAAACGTATCGAGCCATTATCAGAGAGGGCTCTCTCGGTCATAGTATGGCTTTTTGAGAATTACGACAACTCAGAATGGCTTCTGCCAAACAGAAGCGGAAACGGACCGATCTATACAAATGGGTTCAATTCAAATTTAAAAAAAATTTGCGAAAAGGAGGGCGTAAAGTATTTCAGCTCGCATGGCATCAGGTTCCACAATATTTCAGCCATGTATGATGCTGGGATAAGTGAAAAGGAGATACAGAGGCTGTCAGGACATACCACCGCTAATATGATGAGGCATTATAACAAAACGATTTCAAATGCCTGCGAGGACGATAAAATAAGGGAAGTCTTGGGATAATGCAAAATAATGCAACTATTTTGGCATAAAAAAATCCCCGCAAACCCTTGAGTTTAAAGGGAATAAGAAAAAGCAGGTGATGGGAATCGAACCCACGTTTTCAGCTTGGAAGGCTGATGTTCTACCATTGAACCACACCTGCATGTCCGGCATTGGCAGAGAAGACTGCCAATAACGTTATATTTAGTTGTATCTGATCAAATCGTGTCCGATTCCTGATATGAAACCGAAATGCCCAGAGCCGGAATCGAACCAGCGACACGTGGATTTTCAGTCCACTGCTCTACCAACTGAGCTATCTGGGCTCTTTTTGGCACTGCAAGAGCTATTATAACATATTATTGTCAATTATCAAGTGTTTTTTCATTAAATTCTACAGTTACATAATAAGCGCTGTTGCGTTCCTCAATATGCGTCACTGTACCTTCGGTTGCAGAGAGCCTGTCCCTGGACTTAAAGTTCTTTGACATGGCTAATGAAGGGTTTATGGTGTAATAATAGCTAGTGGGGAGGATGCCCTCGGTAACCGTAACCGTATCCCCCTCCGCAAGAAGCCCGGGACGTTCCATCTTAAATTCCATTTCACGCATCATTGTCCTGACCGCCTCCAAAGCAGATTTTTTGATTAACACGGCATTTATGCTCCGACCGCCTTATCAGACTATACGTTGACCACCTTGAGGACTATGCCGCATTTTTTGCGAAGCTTTATGCTTACACGCCCTTTTTGAGTGTAATAAGTATAAACGTCCGTGTTATAGCCCTCATAGTCCGAATACATTATGCTTTCAAGAACGCATTCCTCCATCGCGCCTATCTGCCAGCCGAACTTTATTTCGAGCTCCTGTGACTGGTCGTTGTTGTTTATGATCACTATGCTCTGGGAAGTCTCGGTGAACCTTCCGTAGGCAATGACGTTATAGTTCTTATAAAGAATACGGAGGGATCCCGAGATGAATTCCTCGTTCTCCTTATGCATCTTAATTACATCCCTGTGGTAATTGACAAGCTCCATATCCTCTTTTCCCCAGGGATAGGTTCTTCTGTTGTCGGGATCGGTAAAGCCGCATACTCCCGCCTCGTCGCCATAGTAGATCGTAGGGGCGCCCGGCCAGGTCATCTGCATAAGCACCGCTTCCCTCATGACGGCCTTGTCTACTCCGACATTGGCGGCCTCAGGCCCTTTATCCGCGACCCTGCCGACCACATGGTTGGTTCTCGTAAGAAACCTTGAATGATCGTGGTTTGACAGCTCATTCATCGCCACAAATAAACTCTGGGGCGGAAGCTTGGTTGAGTTCCAAAGCATCGCATTTGCAAAATTGTCAGCGTTTCCGAGCATGTCCTGCCTGAAATCGTCGCTGTGTTTCTGCATCCCGGTCAGAAACCAGGTAACGGGCTCCATGAAGGCGTCATAGTTCATGACCGTGTCCCATTCGTCGCCGTGAAGCCAGCTGGAGGGATCCCCGTAATGCTCCGCGATTATGATCGCATCGGGATTGGCCCTTTTTACGGCACGGCGGAATTCCTTCCAGAAGGTGTGGTTGAAATCGGGGCTGTGGCCGAGATCTGCGGCTACGTCAAGCCTCCATCCGTCCACGTTATAAGGAGGAGAGACCCATTTGACCGCAACTCTCAGAATATAGTCGCACAGCTTCTGTGAGGCTTCATAATTAAGCTTAGGAAGGGTGTCATGCCCCCACCAGCCGTCATAACTCGAATTATAGGGCCAGGCGTTTTCGTTGAAGAAATGGAAGAAATCCCTGTAAGGGCTGTCCGCAGAGATGTAAGCTCCCTTTTCGTAGCCTTCGGCGTTTTCGTATATACGCTCTCTGTCGATCCATTTATTGAAGGAGCCGCAGTGATTAAAGACGCCGTCTAAGATCACCTTTATGCCCCGTTTATGGGCTTCCTCAACCACCTTTACGAACAGCTCGTTGCTCGCTTCGAGGTTTGCTTTGCTGGTCACCCGGTTTATATACTTTGTGGCTTCCCTGTTCTCTGTCTGGAAGTCCTTTAACAGCTCCCCGCTGTCGTCGACTATTTTTCCGAAGTGGGGGTCTATATAATCATAATCCTGGATATCATACTTATGATTCGAAGGAGAAACAAGCAGGGGGTTAAAGTAGATCGCGTCGATCCCGAGACCTTCAAGATAGTCCATCTTGTCCAAAACACCCTGAAGATCGCCGCCGTAAAACTCCCGGACGCCCATCGTGCGGGGGTATTTGTCCCAGGATTCGGCATGAACGGACTTGTCGCCGATATACTGGTATTCATTCGTAAGCACGTCGTTAGACGGGTCTCCGTTAAAGAACCTGTCGACATAGATCTGGTAGAATACCGCTCCCTTTGCCCATTCCGGGGTGGAAAAGCCCGGCCGTATCTGGAAGCTGAAATTCAGATCCGCTTTGTCGACAGCTCCGCGCATGTCATACTGGCAGCGGACATTTCCGACGACGACTTCAAAATAATAGAGCACGATCTCATTTTCGAGCTGAAGATCATATTTATAATAGTCAAAATGCCCGGTAGTTCCCGCCTTGTCCATCAGGAAGCGCTCACCGTTGCAGATTATAAAGGCATAATCTATGTTGTTTTTGGCAGTACGGAGTTTTACCGTGACGAGGCCGTATGGACTCGGCTCGCACGGATCCAGATATGCAGAGGTGCTGTCAGAAAAAACAGCGTCTTTATTCAGGAAAGGACGCATGCTTGACAGATATCTTTCTTTTTTATAAAGATCCTGATTAAGACCCAATATACTCTCCACACATTACATCATAAAATATGACAATTGATAGTATACCATAAAATAAAAACCGTTTAAAGTAAAAATGACAGCCTCACGATAGCTGCCATTTTTGGAGAAGGTATTTCTTTTTATGGGGTATAGCTTTTAAGCTATACTGTATTGGGGGTTACGACAGTTATTATATTTATTTAAGCCTGTTTCGTCTAGTCGTAGTTTGCACAAACTTTACAAAAAAGAGCCGTTCTTTTTGTCAGTTTTAAACAAAGAGGGCTTCAAACTCTTCTCTGCTGATCTTTTCCTTTTCAAGCAGGAGAGCGGCGCTTTTATGAAGGATCTCTTCGTTTTCCTTTATCAGCTTTTCGGCCTTTTCATAGCATTCCCCGATTATACGCCTGACTTCCTTATCGATCTCGCCTGCGATCTCCTCACTGTAGCCCCTTGTGCTGTGGGCCAGGTCCCGTCCTATGAAAACCTCGTCGTCGTCATTGTCGTAGCAGATAACGCCTATCTTGTCAGACATCCCGTACTTCGTGACCATTTTCTTGGCTATCTTGGTGGCCTGCTTTATGTCCTGGGAAGCGCCGGTGGTTATATCGTCGAAAATAAGGGATTCGGCAACCCTGCCTCCGAGCGATACTATAATATCCTGAAGCATCTTGCCCTTCGTATTGAACATCTCGTCTCTTTCGGGGAGAGGCATGGTATAACCGGCAGCCCCCATTCCGGTGGGTATGATCGAAACAGAATAAACCGGCCCGACGTCGGGAAGCAGATGGAAGAGGATGGCATGTCCCGATTCATGGTAAGCGGTGATCTTTTTTTCCTTTTCGGAAACAACCTTGCTCTTTTTCTCGGTGCCTATGCCGACCTTAACGAAGGCTTCCTTTATGTCGTCCATGATAACGTACTTCCGGTCTGCCTTGGCCGAATTGATCGCCGCCTCGTTCATAAGGTTTTCCAGATCGGCTCCCGTAAAGCCAGCGGTGGTCCTTGCTATATGTTCGATATTCACATCCTCGGCAAGGGGCTTGTTTTTGGAATGTACCTTAAGGATCTCTTCACGCCCTTTTACATCGGGAGTTCCGACCGAGATCTTCCTGTCAAATCTTCCCGGCCTTAAGATGGCGGGATCTAATATATCAGCCCTGTTTGTAGCGGCTATGACGATGATCCCTTCATTTGTGCCGAAGCCGTCCATTTCGACGAGCATCTGGTTAAGGGTCTGCTCCCTTTCATCATGTCCGCCGCCCATTCCGGTGCCTCTTCTTCTTGCCACGGCATCGATCTCGTCTATGAAGATTATGCAGGGGGCGTTTTTCTTTGCTTCTGCGAACAGATCCCTCACTCTTGAGGCGCCGACGCCCACGAACATTTCCACAAAATCAGAACCGGAGATGCTGAAGAAGGGAACGCCCGCTTCTCCCGCGATCGCCTTGGCTAAGAGGGTCTTTCCCGTTCCGGGAGGGCCGACCAAGATCACGCCTTTGGGGATCCTTGCGCCCACCTCGGTATATTTTTCCGGTGTACTCAGAAAATCCACTATCTCCTCAAGATCCTGTTTTTCCTCCTCGAGCCCGGCTACATCGGCAAATCTTATATTATTGTCCTTGGAGGAAAGCTTCGCGGGGCTTCTTCCGAAATTCATCATTCTGGAACCGCCCGCGGCCGAGCTCTGGTTATTTACATAAAAGAAGATGATTGCCACCACGATAACGACTAAGAGACTCGGGAGCATATAGGTCATAAACCAGCTTTCGCGCTTCACGTCCTCCATGGTGTATTCGGGATATTTATCGGCAAGCAGCTTTTCTATATCCTTGACATCAGAGACGTTTAAATTCTTTACAACTCCGCTTTTTAAGGTAACCTCGACCACGCCGGTGGGTACCTCTGAATTCTGCTTTATATTTATTCCTTCAATGTTACTGCTGTTTTCCAGCTCTTCAATAAAATCGGCATAGGTGAGATATGTCTGCTTTTCTGTCCACATTCCCTTCCATACGAATGAAAGGCAGATAAACATGGCAATTATCAGTATATAAAAGCCTAAGCCCCTGTTTCCGCTGTTCAATTTCTTTCTCCTGTATTGAAAGGGGTTTTTGCCCCTGAAACCTCTGATATACCCTCTTAAGAGCCGAGGGCACCTTACTCATACTGCTATTCAGACAGGTTCACAACCCCGATATAGGGGAGATTCCTGTATTTCTGGTCGTAATCAAGACCGTAGCCTATCACAAATTTATCCGGTATCTTAAATCCCGTATAGTCAACATTGACCTCTACGACGCGCCTTTCGGGCTTGTCTAACAGGGTGCAGAGCGCAAGGCTCTTAGGCCCCCTTGCCTTAAGGCTGTCCAGAAGATATTTAAGCGTCCTTCCGGAGTCGATTATGTCTTCTACGACGATCACGTCCTTGTCGACTATGGAGTCATCGAGATCCTTTATAACCTTTACGACTCCGCTTGACTTGGTGTCCGAGCCGTAGCTTGATACGCTCATGAAATCGATCGAGACGGGTACGGTTATCCTTTTTGCGAGCTCACAGGTAAAAAACACGCCTCCCCTTAAGACGCTGACCAGATGGACCGAGCGTCCTTCGTAATCCCTGCTTATCTGCTTCCCAAGCTCTTCGATCCTTTTGTCAACCTCTTCCTCAGTCAGTAAAATTTCTATAGTTTCGCTCACTTGATCATCCTCCGTTTATTTTTATTTTCAGTACACGCCTTGTGTCCGGTCCAAGCTTGTATACAGCGCTCAGTCTTCTGCCGATGATCCATACTATATTGTTTCCGTCGGCTATAAGAGGAAGGCTGTCTCTTTCGTTTGCCGGTACCTTTTCATTTATAAGATATTTTTTGAGAGACTGAGTATGCAGATCCCCGTCAATAGCTATTTTATCGCCGCTTTTACGGGATCTTAAGCATAAACCGGTCTTTATTTTATCATAATCGATCCATTTCGTATAGGCATTTTCGGGAAAACCCATTGAAGGCTCATAGTCTGTCAGCTCGCATTCTATGCTGATATTAAAGGCCCTGGCGGTAACGCGCCCGGGAGCAAGAGGTATCTCCTCTATAAGCGGAGGCTCTTTAACAGGCGCCGATATATCTTCGACTGCCCCGGCGGTTCCTAAGATAAGCGACTGCTCTGTTTTAAGCGCCAGAAGACCGTAGGGCAGGTTTATGCTCTTTCCGCTTTTGTTTTCGGCCAGCTTAAGGATATCTTCAATGTTTATGGAGCTTATATCCTTCCATCTTCCGGATAGCTCCGAAAGGATCCGTTTTATCACATTGCTTCTTATTATATGAGCGCTGTGGCTGAATGTTCCCGATGAAAGATCAAGGCTAAAGACAGGATCGTCGGGGCTTTTACAGGTTTTTTTTGTTACAACGGCTTCATAAAGCTTATCCGCCTCGCTTTGGATATAGGCTTCGGCTTCGTTTATCGTTTCGCATGTCCTGAAGATATGGGGGACTGCGCCGTTTCCGATCTTTTCAAGCTCGGGGATGACATTTAAGCGTATCCGGTTTCTCGAAAAAGCTTCGTCGCTGTTGCTTTCGTCCGTTATATGGCGGAGCCCTTTTTCCGATATGTATGCTTCTATTTCCGATCTCGTCCGGGACAGGAGAGGACGGATCACCTTTTCTTTTTCGGGGCTCATTCCGGACAGGCCGCTTAAGGAGCTTCCGCGGATAAGGTTGAACAGAAAGGTCTCCGCCTGATCGTTCATATGGTGGGCGACGGCTATCTTATCCGCCTTCATTTCCTCCAATGCCTTAAAGAAAGCCTCGTAGCGGAGCTTTCTTGCCGCCTCCTCCATAGTCATGGAATGCTTTGAGGCATAATCCGGGACGTTTTCATTATATACTTTAAGAGGTATGCCCTCAAAACCGCAGAGGTTCCTTACAAAGGCCTCGTCACGTCTGGAGCTCTCCCCCCTGATCCCGTGCTCCACATGAACGGCCGACAGCTCAAAGGAAAGCTTTTCCCTTAGCTCCAGCAGCACATAAAAAAGGCATACCGAGTCCGCTCCTCCCGATATGCCTGCAAGTATCCTGCTGTCTTTATCTATAAGGCTGTGTTCTTCAATAAACCTGAGCACGGAAAAGGTAAACCTGTGCATTATCATTCTCCGTCTTCAGACTCGAAGATGATCTCGTCGCCATACACCAGCCCGAGCCGTTCCTTTGCGACCTCTTCAACGTATTTAGAGGTTTTCGTATAGATTTCGTACTCGGCAAGCTTTTCGGCCCGCTTTTCCTCATCGTCAATAAGGCTTAAGATGGCTTCTTCGCGCTCGATATAGCTGTTTTGCTTTTTCTTCAGGCCTGCCATGCTTATCATGATCACAACAAGGAGCATTGCGACAACAATGGATACCAAAAGCATGCCGAGCCTGTTCTGTCTCTTTTTTCTGAAAGCTATTTTTCTTGCCATATATCAGATAAATTCAGTGATCTGTATGTGAATATGCTGCCTGGGTGCACCTGCACCGGTCAACGGGTATGAAAGATACCCGACACAGAAAACATCAGGATGCAGTTCATGTTTTCGTTTACCGCAAAGCCGGGGTAAACGCTATCCCTGATCACAAAACACCTGGACCAAAGATAGGATGATATAAAGTATAAGGCCTGAAAAGAATTATGTCAACTGCCGCTTGGACTGTACCGGTTTCTTTATCGTCTTATCTTCAGGTTTTCCCTGTTGCCTGATCTTCACGGTTCCCCTTAAAAAACAAAAAATGTATACCTGACAGATTGAAAAAGAGATTGATTAGCGTTATCATAACATTCGACAGTTATCGGCATATAAAATAAGGAAAGCTTTATGGATAATAACGGGAATAACAATTCAAATTCAAACGGAGACGGCAGGGAAATGCTTACATGCCAGCTGTGCGGAAGATCGGACAGCGCGGTAAAGGACATGTTTAAGCTGACACAGGGGCTCAATATCTGCTCTGATTGTCTTCATAAGATGCTGGACACGATCGGCATTTTCGGAGGAAATGGTTTTACAGGCGGTGCCACGGGCAATATAAATTCAAACCCTGACGGCAAAGAGCTTAAGTCATTCTTAGACCTGTACGGGATAAAACTCCCGGATGCCCCGGCCGGTGCCGTAAATAACAGTACTGATAATAACAGTAATAAAAATAACAGCAATAATAATACTGACAATACCGGTAAGGAGAAAAAGCCGGAGGATCCTGAAAAGAAGGAAGAAGAAGGCAGGGATCCCGATAAGGAAAACGCTTCGGGAGGCATATTGCAAAACTTCGGCTTCCCCGGGGTGAGTTTTCTCAATATGGGGGACATCCAGGGGATGTTCGGCGCAAGGCCGAAGGTAAAGAAGTCAAAGGATAAGGATAAAAAACCGGTAATAGATATAAGGGACATCCCGAAGCCTGACAAGATAAAAAAGCTCCTGGATGAATATGTGGTCGGCCAGGAGTATGCTAAAAAGGTGATCTCCGTTGCGGTTTATAACCATTACAAGAGGGTTGCCGCAGAGAGCATGGCTCCTCAGAACTTTTCCGAGAGGGTAAGGGACGTCGAGATCGAGAAATCTAACATGCTTATGATCGGTCCCACCGGCTGCGGGAAGACCTACCTGGTAAAAACACTGGCCAAGCTCCTTAACGTCCCGCTTGCCATAGCCGATGCCACCTCCCTTACCGAAGCGGGATATATCGGGGATGATATAGAAAGCGTAGTGACGAAGCTGCTTACCGCCGCAGACAACGACGTGGACAAGGCGGAGACAGGGATAATCTTCATAGATGAGATAGATAAGATAGCCAAGAAAAAGAACACGAACAACCGTGATGTTTCGGGGGAAAGCGTGCAGCAGGGGATGCTGAAGCTCCTTGAAGGGAGCGAGATAGAAGTTCCGGTAGGTTCAAACAGCAAGAATGCCATGGTCCCTCTTGCCACCGTAAACACGAGGAATATCCTTTTTATCTGCGGAGGGGCGTTTCCCGACCTTGACGAGATAATAAAGCAGCGCCTCAGAAAGCAGACCTCCATAGGGTTCAATGCTGAGCTTAAGGATTCGCTTGATAAGCGTAAGGATATCCTTAAGGAGGTGACGGTCGAGGATGTAAAGAAGTTCGGGATGATCCCGGAATTCGTGGGAAGGCTTCCCATGCTCTTTTCTTTGGAAGGGCTTAACGAGGAAATGCTCGTAAGGATCTTAAAAGAGCCTAAAAATGCGATAATCAAACAGTACCAGAAGCTTTTTGAAATGGATGAGGTCGATCTGGAATTTACTGACGAGGCTCTTTCGGAGATAGCAAAGAAGGCTCTTCTGCGGGATACCGGGGCCAGGGCTCTTCGCTCGATAATAGAAGAGTTCATGCTTGATCTTATGTTTGAGATCCCGAAGGATGATAATATCGGCCGGGTAACCGTGACAAAAGAATATGTACTATCGGAGGGAGGCCCGCTCGTTGAGCTCAGGGGCGTCAGCAAGCCTCTCTACATAGGGCAGAATTATGATATTCAGTACCATTGAATTTGCGATCTTCATGACAGTGGTGTTCCTTATCTACTGGAGCATCCCGCACAGGTTCAGATGGATCGTGCTCCTTGCCGCAAACGCGTATTTCTATGCTTTTTATGATGTGAAGTACATTATCGTGCTTTTCATCACAACGGTGATCTCCTATTACTTTGCGATCCTGATGGAGAAACAGGCCTCCTTCGAAAAAAGGCGGGGCCTGTTTATTGCAAGCGTAGTTATTGTGCTTGCGTTTCTTTTTGTCTTCAAATATCTTAATTTTACGATCTATTCTGTTGAAAAAGTCCTGTCGCTTTTCGGGATGCCCATGCAGGAGAGCACGCTTAAGCTGATATTGCCCGTAGGCATCTCGTTCTTTACCTTTGAGATGATCTCATATCTTGCGGATGTATACAGGGGAAAGATTGCCGCGGAGAAGAGCTTAGTAAAATATGCTCTTTTTGTATCCTTCTTTGCGAATATTTCCTCGGGCCCCATAGAAAGGGCCGGGCATTTCATCCCCCAGCTCGATAAGGAAAAGACTTTTGATTATGATAATGCGGTTTACGGTACGAGGCTCCTTCTGCTCGGGCTTGTAAAGAAAATTGTTTTTGCGGACATGCTTGCCAAATACGTGAACGCTGTATTTGACCATGTCCCGGAGATGACAGGGATATGCTTCCTGTGGGCAACCCTTCTTTATACCTTCCAGATCTACTGTGATTTTTCCGGATATTCGGACATGGCCCTGGGACTTTCAAGGATGCTCGGTTTTGAGCTTATAGAGAACTTCAGGGCTCCGTATTACTCGACCTCTATAAGGGAGTTCTGGGGAAGGTGGCATATCTCGCTGTCTGCCTGGCTTAAGGACTATGTATATATCCCGCTTGGAGGAAACAGGTGTTCTAAGTTAAAACGTGATTTAAATCTCCTGATAACCTTTCTGGTATCGGGGATCTGGCATGGCGCAAGCTGGACCTTTATACTCTGGGGAATGATACACGGTATCTGCCAGGTTGCGGAGAACAGGCTTAAGGAGGCTTTCAGGGGAATTAAGCTTCCGAAACCCCTTGCGGGTGTTATCACCTTCTGCATAGTAAGCTTTGCCTGGCTGTTTTTCAGGGCAAATTCGATCTCCGAGGCGTACCGGGCAGTCAGGTTTATGTTTGCGGATCTGTCAATAACCAACGCGATGCTCAGGATGACGATGAGCTGGAGGTCAGTAATAAAGACACTTTTAGCAATAACTGCAGTTATGTTATATGACGGCTTAACTTTTAAACACGACCTTTTAAAGGAAATGAACAAACTGAAAATGCCCCTCAGGTGGGGGATATATTTTGCGGCAGGGATACTTGTACTCGCCATGGCAGCCAACAACGGGGCGGCACAGGAGTTCATATATTTTAAGTTCTGAGTGCGTGACATGAAAAAATACGTGATAAAGGCTTTTGTATATGCGGTGGTCCTTATCTCGGTGTTTGCGTCGGTGAATATCGTGATAGACCCCTATAATATCTTCCATTATTCCTATCCGAGGAATAACGGGGTCGAGCCTAACAAGAATTATATTAAAACAGAATACATCCTTCATAACCCGGATAAGTTCGATTCCTTCATATTCGGTTCTTCCAGGGCCGGGTTTGTGGACACGTCACTTTTCCCGGAAGGGAAATATTACAATATGTGCTCCTCAGAAGCGGTTCCGGCGGAGCATTTAAGGCTGCTTAAAGTGCTTATTGACCACGGGGTCGTGCCGAAGAACGTCTATATCATGCTTGACGATATTAGCTGCTTTGTGGATCCGAAGCTCCACGACCAGATGCTCTACAGGATACCCTATCCCGATGAGGGGCTCATTCCCAGGCTTAAGTTTTATATGAAATACTGCGATCTTATTACGACATGGGAGGCGCTTTCCGTCATAAGGGATCATGAGGACGACGATCCGGACTACACGGAAAGGTTCAGGGAATCGGGCTCGGAGAGGCTTGACAAGGAACCTTATTTTATAGAAGGGGCTTTTGACTGCGGATACTGGGCGGATTATTATGAGCTGAGGACAGAGGCGGTAATAGAGGATATCAGGCAGATAAAGGAGCTCTGTGATGAGAACGGCATAACCTTAAGGCTTGTCACGAACCCTCTGTATTATAAAACCTATACAAGGGATGTGCAGAACGGTTATATCGATTTTCTTGAGGCGCTTTCAGGGGTGACGGATTTCTGGAATTTCAGTTCTTTTTCAGATATAACGACGGACGAGGGAAATTATTACGAGTCGAGCCATTTTACTCCGGAGATCTCCGCCATGATGATAGATGTGGTCTTTAACGGGACGAGTGATGAAGAGCTCTGGAAGCAGGGCTTCGGTATCCATGTGACGCAGGAAAACAGGGAAGAGTTCATCACCTTTCTAAGGTATCAGGCCGGCGAAATGATCGTTCCTGAAGGATGAACCGGAGTGTGCTGAAGCGGAGTGCGTAAGTGTTCAGTGAAGCGATAAGGGCGGACTGTAAACCAAAGCCGGGAATGGGAATTATATAAGATGACAATCGGGCGGATCTTAACGATCATTGGAAAAATCATCCTTGTGGGAGCTCTGTATGCGGGTATTGATAAATTCCTCTCGTCTCTTCTTCGAAGTGACGGACGGGTATCGGAGCTCTCCTATTACTATGACGACAGGTACTCCTTTAAGGGAAGAAATGTTAAACAAAAGCTTTTGATCCTGCTTTTATCGGTTCTTATCGGTATAGCCATCCAGATTTCATTTTCATATCTGCTTGACTTTATCCTTTCTTTTTTTGAGGGTGCCGCGGAGAAGTACGGACAGATCATAGAACGTTTTATATCAATGGAGCCCGGAATGATAGCCTATGTCGGGATCCTGGCTCCGGTCTATGAGGAGTTTACCTTCAGGGGGGCGACCTTTCTGTTTTTAAGGGCCTTTTTGATATTTTTGCTCTTTGAGATGCTTGAGGAGCGGAAGAACGAATCAATTAAGGCAAAGCTTGAAGAGGATCAGACAGAGCCGTTTGCCGACAGGAGCGATCTGACCGAAGCGGCAGTAAAGGACAGGACTCAGAGAAAGATCCATATTTTCGCAAATATACTTCAGGCGTTTTTTTTCGCGATCTACCATGGCAATATATTTCAGGAGGGGTATGCCTTTGTCATCGGGTTACTTTTCGGTGAGCTGTGTCTTCTGACAGGTTCGGTGATTCCGGGGATCGTGGCCCACAGCACCGTAAACCTTTTCGGGCTTTATATGGACAGGATATTCCCTGAAAGCCTCGACCGTTTTATAGAGCCGGTCATAACCGTTATCGGGCTTGTTGTCATAACGGAGGCAATGTACGGGATACGTAAGATAATGATGGCGCCTTCGGAGAGCGATCCTCCGGTCGGGCCGTAAATTGAATTTCAGCGGAAAAGATCTATAATTTATAGAAGCAATGAAGGCAGTTTGGGCCTGAGCTTTATCAGGCCCGCGATCATTCTTTCAGCGGCGATATTCTGAACAGATTACATTATTCGGCCGGGACATAAAAAAGGGAATAGTATGTATATCGTACTGGTTTTATTATGGATAATATTCAACGGCAGGTTTACGGTTGAGATCCTTATCTTCGGAATGGGAATCTCAGCCTTTATATATTGGTTCATGTGCAGGTTCCTTGATTTCAGTCCCAGAAAAGATCTGCTCATGTTCAGGGAATTTTTTCTGTTTCTCTGGTATGTGGTGAATCTTTTAATTGAAATACTGAAGGCAAACCGGGACGCGTTCTGGCTTCTTATGAGCAATAAGTCGGAAGTTGAGCCCTACATAGTTCATTTTAAGACTGATCTTAAGACCGAAGCCGCAAGGGTCATCCTTGCCGATTCGATCACGCTGACCCCGGGTACCGTAACGGTATCGCTCGAGGGGGATGAATTCTACGTCCATTGTCTTGACAAGACGCTGGCAGCAGGGCTCTCGGAGTCAAGCTTCGTGAAGATACTCAGAAAAATGGAGAAGCTTACAGATGATAAGTAATTCAGTAACACATGTTTTCTTTCTGATCATACTGGTAATAATGGGGCTTCTTCTGTTCGCCTGCCTTATAAGGGCCGTAAGGGGCCCGCAGGTTGCCGACCGGCTCATTGCCACTAACATGATGGGGACTATAGTCCTTGTGATGATCTGCACGCTTTCCCTTCTCTTAAATGAAGGGTTTCTTGTGGACGTTGCGATCGTATATGCCCTGTTAAACTTCCTTTCAGTGGTTCTTATCACAAAGCTTTATATGGGTGCTTATGCGGAAAAGGAAGCGGATATAGATGTGCACGCCGATCTTGAGGAGGGGATACGAAAGCTCAGGGAGGAGGAAAAGTCAGGGAGGAGACAGAATGATAGTATTTGAGTGGCTCAGGCTGATACTCGGGATAGCCCTTTTAATACATGCGGTAACTGTATTTACGATAGAGGTCATAGGCGTATTTAAAATGAATTATTCCTTAAACAGGATACACGCCGCCGCAATGGGGGATACTATGGGGCTTTTGTCCGGCTTATGCGGGCTTATGCTCATAAACGGGCTTAATTTTACCACGCTTAAGATGCTGCTCGTGCTTATCTTCCTCTGGCTGACGTCTCCGGTTGCAAGTCATCTTATAGCTAAAATGGAGTACCAGACAAACAGGAACCTTTCTGATCACGCGACCTTTAATGAGCTCTCCGAGGTCGAAAAGGAGCTTCTTTTGGAGGAGGATGAAGAGGTTTAAATGAAAGTTTTTCTGATAGTTTTGTTCTTTATTTTGATAATATGCGCGGTAGCGGTGAGCTTCTCGAAGAACCTTCTGAATTCGATCCTCATATATATGAGTTTCAGCCTCATCATGTCAATGGTGTGGATGGCCCTTGAGGCACCGGATCTTGCGATAACGGAGGCAGCAGTAGGAGCCGGGGTTACGACGCTTTTGTTTTTCGGGTGTTTTAAAAAGATAGGAGCGATCAAGGATCAGGAAATAGATACGATGGAGGAGAACGAGGTCGATACGGTGAGAGGGATGCGCCCCTATTATCTCGGGGACATGCTCCTTTATCATATTGACGACGAAATTCCTGGGGACTCAAACCCTGAAGATGGTTTTCCGGACGGCACCGAATAAAAGCAAAGAGAGGTAAAAGCGGCTAAACGCTTTGATCAGCGTTTCCCTACAGGAAATAAAGATGAGCAGAAAAAAAACAGAAGAGGAATACAGAAGATCGTTTTCGTACAGGTTCTTCAGATGGTTCAACGACGAGGACGATACTTATATCGGAAAGGTGGAGATGAGCGTAAAGACTCCTTATGAGGAGACGGCCTCCACCATCAGGCAGAGGATGGACGAGAAGGAGATGCTTCTCGACCGTATCTATGATGTCGGCCATAATAAGATGATACTCAGGTTCCGTAAGATCTATACGGTGATAGCCATCCTTTTCAGCCTTACGCTTTTTACCTTCCTTTTGATAAACGTTTCCTGGCTTCCTCCCGTGGGAGATCCCGAAAATCCCGCGGATAACGAGGTTCCGGTCAGGTATATCGAAAGCGGCCTGCAGGAAACGGGCGCCGTAAATATAGTGTCCGGAATGATCCTTGATTACAGGGCTTTTGATACCTTTGGGGAATCCAATGTCCTTTTTATAGCTACCATCACTGTCCTCATTCTTTTAAGGATCGACAGTACCCTTAAAAAACGGGATCCACAGGAGTATGAGAAGGAGACGAATGACAGGAAATATGAGCCTAAGAATGATGCCATACTTAAGGGAGGGGCAAGGGTCCTGGTGCCTGTGATCTTTCTCTGGGGCTTTTGTATTATCTTAAACGGGCATCTGTCTCCGGGAGGGGGATTTTCGGGAGGCGCGATCATAGGATCCGGCCTTATTCTCTATCTCAATGCTTTCGGTTTTAAGAAAACGGAGAGGTTTTTTGTTGAGAAGACCTATAAGATCATATGCTTCGTGGCTCTTACCTTTTACTGCCTTGCAAAGAGCTATTCCTTCTTCACCGGAGCCAATCACTTAGAGAGCCATATCCCCAAAGGGGAGCCCGGAGCTATCCTGAGCGGAGGGCTTATCTTCCCGCTTGACATCTGCGTTGGCTTTGTAGTCGCATGTACGATGTATACCTTCTACTGCATGTTTCGTAAAGGAGATTTTTAAATGGGCCCTAATCTTTTGCAGAATTACGGAGAGGCCGTGGCAATGCTGCTTTTTGTCATAGGCTTTACGAACCTGCTTCTTCAGCAGAACCTTATAAAGAAGATCATAGGCCTTAACATAATGGATTCCGCGATCTATCTTTTTCTGACCCAGAAGGGATATATCACGGGGAGGATCGCGCCGATCGTGACAGATGGGATCCAGTCTGCCGAGAGGTATGTAAATCCGATCCCGGCAGGGCTTGTGCTTACCGGAATAGTGGTTTCCGTTTCGGTGACGGCTCTTATGCTTTCGCTGACCGTAAAGCTTTACCAGAGGTACCATACATTAAACCTTGATGAAATATCGACAAGGCTTCGTAAGGAGAAAATGTAGAAATTGATTTATAAAATGGGATTCATAAGGAACTTTCCGTTCTTTTCCATAATGCTTTCCATGTTCTCGGGTATCGTGACCTCGATGCTTCCGAAGAAGGCTGCAAAGCTTTTAAATACAATAATGATATCGGTGGTCTTCTTAATGTCGGTTGTACTTTTATGGTATGTTGACCGGATGGGAAGCTTTTTCATCTATATGATGGGGCATTTTCCGGCGCCTTTTGGCAATGAGATAAGAGCCGGGTCCTTAGAGGCCCTGATGGCCTGCTTCTTTTCGATAATCATGCTCCTTTCGGTACTTGGAGGGAGAAAGAAGCTTGACGAGGAAGTGGATGCGGACAGGCATAACCTGTATTATATCCTCGTAAACATGATGTTAAGTTCCCTTCTTGCCCTTGTATACACGAACGATCTGTTTACGGCCTATGTTTTTGTGGAGATAAATACCATTTCCGCCTGCGGGCTCATCATGATAAGAAAGATAGGGCGGACCTATATAGCGGCGGTCAGATATATGATCATGAGCCTTGTGGGATCGGGCATGATCCTGCTTGGGATATCCATGCTATATGATCTTACGGGGCATCTTCTCATGAGCAATATAAAAAACGCGATCACCAAGATAGCCGCGAGCGGGCAGTACCATGTCCCCCTGCAGATCACGGTGACCCTTATCTGCGTGGGGCTTGCGGTAAAAAGCGCGCTGTTTCCTTTTCATGCCTGGCTCCCGGATGCCTATGGCTATTCTACGGTGAGCTCGGCCGCCATTCTTTCCTCCCTTGTTTCAAAGGGCTATATTTTCCTGCTCATCAAGATAATATACAGGGTCGTCGGATATGACGTCTTCGTTATCACGGGGGTTCTTAACGTATTCTATGTGTTCGGGATACTTGCGATGATCGCGGGTTCCGTCCGGGCGATAAGGGAGAGTGACATAAGGAGGATGATCGCCTATTCCTCCATAGCCCAGATCGGTTATATCTATATGGGCTTCGGGCTTATGACCCAGTCCGGGATGGAAGCCTCGATCTTTCAGATCCTGTCCCACGGGGCTACGAAGTCGTTATTGTTCATCGCAGCCATAGGACTCACCGATGTTTCCGGCTTCAGCAGGAAGTTTGCGGACCTTACGGGCGCCGGATACCGCAACAAGATCGCAGGCCTCGGCTTCCTGATAGGCTCGCTTTCAATGGTCGGCGTGCCGTTATTTTCCGGTTTTATCTCAAAGCTCTTATTTGCCGAGGCGGGGATACTCGTTAAAGGAAAATCCATCCCCACCCTTGTGGCTCTGGCGATCAGCGTGATCCTTAACGCCATTTATTTCATGAAGACCTGCATAAGGGTCTATACTCCGGGCCATTACAGCTATCACTATGACGAGCGGATCGCCTTTAAGGATAACCTGTCCTATGGTTTTACGATCATAGGCTTTATTATAGTAAATCTCGTGCTGGGGTGTCTTTCCCAGCCGTTCCTTTACATTATACATAAGGGACTGGGGATGTTTTCGTAAACAGTGTTTATGAGGCAGTAACATGCAACTATTCTATTTCAGACCGGACAGCTTAAGCGTGATCTTTATAGCGGTGATAACCGTTCTTTTTGCATGCTCGGCGGTCTATTCGATCGAATATATGCGGGACAGCCTTAATAAAAAGAGGTTCTATCTGAGCTTTTCCCTTACCTGGCTCGTGCTCATCCTTTTATCCTGTGCGGGGAGCCTTCTTACGTTCTATCTCTGTTATGAGGCTATGACGCTTTTGTCAGTGCCCCTTGTGCTTCATGAACAGTCTCATGAGGCTGTGATCGCAGGGCTAAAATACCTGTTTTATTCCCTGTGCGGCGCGTATATGGCGCTGTTTGGACTCTTTTTCCTTAACAGGTACGCAGACGGGCTTATCTTCAGGGAAGGCGGGATACTTGATCCTGCAAAATGCGCGGGCCATGAGAGCCTGCTTCGTATCGTCCTTTTTCTTATGATCATGGGCTTTTCTGTAAAGGCCGGAATGTTTCCGATGCATGCGTGGCTCGACACGGCGCATCCGGTGGCTCCTTCCCCTGCAAGTGCCGTGCTTTCCGGTGTCATAGTAAAGAGCGGGGTGCTCGGGATAATAAGGGTGATCTTCTACGTCTTCGGGGCGGGCTTCTTTATCGGGAGCTGGGTCCAGACGGTGTTTCTGATCCTTTCCCTTATTACGGTATTTATGGGTTCGATGCTTGCCTTCAGGGAAAAGGTGTTTAAAAGAAGGCTTGCTTATTCCACCGTGAGCCAGATCTCCTATATCCTGTTCGGGATATTTATCATGGATCCGGCCGCGCTCAAAGGTTCTTTTCTTCATGTCATGGCACATGCGTTTATCAAGTCCTCGCTCTTTCTTATCGCCGGGGCCCTTATCCATGTAACGGGGCTTAAGAATGTCGGCGATTATAAGGGGATGGGGAGAAGGGAGCCGGTGCTTTTTGCGTGTTATACGCTATGCTCCTTAGCCCTTGTGGGGATCCCTCCGACGGGAGGGTTTTTAAGCAAATGGTATCTGGCTGTCGGAGCGCTTTCTTCGGGGGTTTCGGTGTTCGGATATTTAGGGCCCGTGATCCTTTTGATAAGCGCGCTTCTTACAGCGGGCTATCTCTTCCCGATATGCATGGACGCTTTCTTTCCCGGGAAGGATTTTAAGCTTGAAAGTCAAAGATTTTCAAACCTGACCGGCGGGTCAGATGCAAATCCGGACATATCAGGCTCATGCCTGACCCCGGAGGACAAAAACACGAACGGTATAAAAAGCACCGGAAAGCTTATGCTCATGCCCGTAATGATCCTTACGGCGCTTGCCGTGCTTTTGGGGATGTTTCCGGGAGGGGTACTTCGGTTTATTGACGGGCTCAGCCTGTTGTCTTTCGCAGATCCCGGGAAATTGCTTTCAGGCCTTGACAGGCTCAGTATGTTTACGGGAGGTATGTGGCCATGAGCAGCTTCTTCCTCTTAATAGCCGTACTTCTTCCGATCCTTTCGGGACTTGCGATACCGGCAGCAGGTCTCAGGGATGTAAAAAAACGGAACAGATTTATAGAGACCATGGTAATAATAACTTCTGTTATTGTATTGGCTCTTCTGTTTAACACTCCGCAGGACCATTTCGTGTTTGCGAGATTTACGAGGCATTTGTCGCTTTCTCTCAGAATAGACGGGCTGTCAAGGGTGTTTGCGGGACTTATTTCATTTATGTGGCCTTTTGCCTCGCTTTATGCTTTTGAATATATGGAAGACAGCGCTTCCCATGCCATGCCGGATTTAGGCCCGGGAACAGAGGGGCTGCAATCGTATTCAAAAAAGGACAATACGGACAGCTTCTTTATGTTCTATACCATGACCTACGGGGTTGCTCTTGGAATCGCTTTCGCTGAGGATATTTTTACGATGTACTTTTTCTATGAGCTGCTTACGTTAGTCACGGTTCCCCTCGTGCTGCATACCCTTACGAGAGAGGCGATCCTCGCGGGCCGGACGTATCTGTATTATTCGCTCGGAGGCGCGGGCTTTGCCTTTATCGGCCTGGTATTTATCATAACCTACAGCAGCAATATCAATTTCCGATATGGAGGGGTATTAAGTATACTGAGGCTTGAGGGCAACGAGAACGTCCTGCTCCTTATATATGTCCTTGCTTTCATGGGCTTCGGAGTGAAGGCCGCGGTCTTTCCGCTTGGCGCATGGCTTCCGAAGGCGTCGGTCGCCCCTACCCCCGTAACCGCGCTGCTTCACGCGGTTGCCGTCGTAAATGCGGGTGCCTTTGCCATCATAAGGCTGACCTATTACAGCTTCGGGACGGAGTTCCTTAAGGGGAGCTGGGCGCAGAAGGCCGTCATGGCCATATCCCTGATAACGATCCTGTATTCAAGCTCCATGGCTCTTAAGGAGACGCACATAAAGAGGAGGCTTGCGTATTCCACGAGCAGTAACCTGTCTTATATAATATTCGGAGTGACGCTTATGACCCCCGCAGGGCTTCTCGGGGCGCTCATGCATTTTGTCATACACGCGTTCATGAAGATAGGTTCCTTCTTATGCGCAGGGGCGATAATGCACGTTACGGAGAAAAACTATATACACGAGCTTAACGGACTTGCAAAAAGGATGCCTAAGGTTTTTGTGATATTTACGGTCTGCGCTCTGTCACTTATGGGAGTTCCGGGCTTCGGAGGCTTTGCGAGCAAATGGTATCTGGCTGCCGCGGCCGTGGAGGAAGGGGGAGCAGGGCCTTACACAGGGATCTGCGTCCTTCTCATTTCCGCTCTTTTGACGGCGATATACATGATGACGATGATAATCCGGGGATATTATCCGGAGATAAAAACAGAGGAAGAAAAAGGGGATCCTGAAGAAAGCTTCTGGCACGATCCGGGCTTCAGAATGCTTTTGCCGCTTACGGTGTTTGCGGTGGTCACGATAGCTCTTGGGCTGTTTTCCAATGTTTTGGCTGATTTTCTGCGCGGTATAATGGAATGATGGAAGGTCTTTACGTTTTAATCTCGCACGGTCCGAAGTTTTTACTGCCGGCCGTGGGGCAGAATTTAATATTAGCTGTACGTTACGGCTTTGCGGGGATGGGGCTTCATTTTGATTTTTCGGGGTTTCATGCTCTGTATGCTGTGATAGCGGTCATCATGTGGGCGGGAGCGTTCCTGTTCTCATTAGAGTACTTAAAACACGGAAATAAGAAGCTTTACTACATCTCGATGCTTATCACCTTCCTGTCTACGGCGGGAGTGTTTCTGTCGGCGGATCTGTACACGCTCTTTATTTTTTTTGAGATCATGTCGCTCACGTCCTATATATGGGTCGCCTTCGACGAGACAGGGGAAGCCTTAAGGGCCTCCTCCACCTATCTTGCGGTTTCGGTGACAGGGGGGCTTGTGATGCTCATGGGGATATTCATGCTATATAACCTGGCGGGAACCCTTGATATCACGGAGCTCAGGACTTTCTGTTCGGACACTTTGGGGCAGGCTCTTTTAAAACGGGAGGCTTTGGGGACGGTGAGCGCCTCTTTTGAGGGTGAAGAAGGAAAGGTCTACAGGGATCTTTTGATAGCGGGGCTCTGCCTTCTTTTCGGATTCGGTGCAAAGGCTGGCGCCTTCCCTATCCATATCTGGCTGCCAAAGGCTCATCCGGTTGCGCCCGCTCCGCTTTCTGCGCTTCTTTCGGGGATCCTTACCAAGGCCGGCATTTTCGGGATCCTTGTCATGTCCTGCTGCTTTTTTACGGCAGGTCAGGGAGAGTTACTTAGAACCGATGAGCTTTGGGGAGGGATGGTGCTTGTGATCGGGGTCTTTACGATGCTTACGGGCGCCTTGCTTGCTGTTTTCAGCATCAACATAAAGCGCACTCTTGCCTGCTCTTCCGTTTCACAGATCGGCTTTATCCTTACCGGGGCAGGAATGTACGGACTGCTTTCTAAGCATGGAGGGCCTGCGGTCTCGGGAGCTCTTATGCATGCCGTGAACCATTCATTATTCAAGCTTGTGCTGTTTCTGTCGGCTGGCGCGGTATTTATGAACCTTCATGCCCTTGACCTTAATGAGATAAGGGGTTTCGGAAGGAACAAGACCGTCCTTAAGTCAGCGTTTTTATCTGCTTCGCTCGGGATCATGGGTATCCCTCTTTTCAGCGGATATATATCAAAGACCCTTATCCATGAGGCCATAGTTGAGTATTACGAACTTTTAAAAGAGGGAGAGTTTATATCGTTTATGTTCGGCTTACGGGCGATAAAGCTTATAGAATGGCTCTTCCTTTTAAGCGGAGGCTGCACCGTGGCATATATGCTGAAGCTTTTTATCTGTGTTTTTGTCGAGAAAAATACGGATGAAGAGAAGCAGGAGCGGTACGATAAGATGGCGGGCTCATATATGACTCCGCTCAGCAAGGCCGTAATTCTTATTCCTGCCGTTCTGTGTTTTGTTTTCGGTGTGTTCCCGAAGGCTACTCTGGAAAGGTTTTCGCTTATGTGTGCGGGGCTTTTAAATACTGAAGAGCTTTCGGTCAGCTATTTTTCTCTCGCAAACCTGAAGGGAGGACTGATCTCGATAGTCATCGGGCTTCTTATCTATTTCTTTATCGTAAGGGGACTCCTTATGGAGGAAAAGAAGGAGGAAGAGAGGAAGACCGTTTACCTTGGAGACCTGGTGATCGAGAGCGGGGAGGAGAAGCTTTCCTATATGGACAGGCTTAAGAAAAAAGACGGTGCTGTGCTTTTGTATACAGACAGATGGCCTTTATGGCTCGATCTTGAGGAGCTTATCTACAGGCCTCTTCTTTTAAGGATCTTCCCGGCCGCCTTCGGGCTTGTATGCAGGTTCCTTGACAGCATCGTTGATTTTTCCGTGGTATTTCTCAGAAAAACAGTATTTAAGGACAACGAGATCCCTCACGAGCTTTCCGAGGGCACCGGCTTTACCTACGGGCTCGGCAGGCTGTTTGACGGGATCTTTATGATCCTCAATAAAACGGTATGGAGAAGGAATCCCAGGGAGAACGTGGATCACGTCCACAAATTTGCCATGAAGCAGGTAGAGCTTAAGGAGAACGAATTCATCATATTAAGGAGCATGTCTTTCGGGCTTATCCTGTTCTGCTTAGGGCTTATGGTGACGGTCGTTTATCTTATGCTGAGGTGAGTTAAGAAGGTTATTGCCGAAAATCAAAAAACAGATCATTCTGTCCGCTGACACGCTATTGACACATTGAACGCGGCTATAGTATCATGGGTTTTGCCAAAGGTTATTATTGTTTCAAAGGAGACTTACTGATTATGGTATTGTTTGTGGGTATAGTGGCGATAGCGATCATAGCGGCGGTGGTCGTATCGGCGGTGACTTCTGCCGTGTCAGGGGTTATTGCCGCTGAGGAAGACGAGGAGGAGTAACGCTGACGCTTTTTGCTTAGGTTTAAGCATCGGGACCGGTGCCTTTGCATGCTGCAGCGTGAGCCGGTATCCTTGCCGGTTACGGCCCTCGTCAGATGATAAACGGATGTAGGCTTCACCCTTTCATTTTCTTGAATTCCGTCGGGGTACAGCCTTTTATCTGCTTGAACATCCGCATAAAGGCGGAGACTGAATTGAAACCGGAGCGGATCGCGACCTCGGTTATGTTGATATCGGGATCCCAGAGAAGGTTCTCGGCCACGTTTATACGCCTCAGGTTGACATATTTATAGAAAGTAACACCGGTGAAGTCCTTAAAAAGCCTTGAAAAATGGAATTTGGAGAAGCCGGCCAGATCCGCAGTCTCCTCAAGGCTTATCTCTTCGGTACAGTGGGTGTTTATGTAATCGCATATTGAAGTGAATTTCTCAAGGTATTCCTGTTGCTTGTTTCCCGCCGGATCGGCGGGATTTTTATTTGTAAAGCTGTTTTCCCTGCTTATAAGAATGAACATTCTTAAGAGCATTGAATAGATCGCCGCTTCCCTGAGAGGAGCGCTTGCAAAATATTCGGACTGTATGCCGAGCATAAGCTTCTTCAGTTCTTCATGGAGCCCGGGGTATTCACCCGGTGTTATCAGAAGGGCAGGGTGAATCAGGGACATATAGTATTCAAAATCCTTTACGTTACTGAAAAGGGAGGTATCCGCCTGGAAGATAAGCCGCTCGCCGGTTTCCGCGTAAAGATGATGGAGGACTGCGGGAGCGATAAATATTATATCGCTTTCCTTCAGGTCAAAGTGTGATCCGTTGCACTCCATACGGTATCCGTTCTGAAGCGGCATGATGATCTCTATGGGTTTGTGCCAGTGGAGCGGATATTCTTCGAAATCCGTATTGTCATATAACAGGAGGTTCGCCCGTTCGTCGAAATCAACGGTTTCGCGGGTCCCGTTTAAGTATTTGATCAAGTCATGATCCTCCTTTTCCTTGTTATACTAATGAAAAACTGATTAAGTCAGTTTTTCCTTAGATGCCTCCGGCAAGATGCGCACAAACCAATTCGACATTTGCTTTGCAAATGTCGAATATACGCGCAGAGGAAGGGGCTTGTCTCCGCTTCGCTCCGGTCGTTGCTAAACGCGTGCCACCGGCACGCAGCAACCCCGCGCGTTTGGCGCGGGAAACGCTTTAATCAGCGTTTCCCTAATTAATGAAATGGCCTGCCGTTTGCTGCACCGGGGCACCGATTTTTCCACAACCCGGTGTGTGGACGTCGCAGATCATATCCTTACTGAATCCGGCGGGTTATGTAGTTTCCTTTTATCACGTTTCTGCCAGATAATGGATATCAAATCTTGCTTCAAAAGTACAAATAAAGAAGCGGAATTTCTGTCTCAAACTATACATAATATGCTTCTGAAAATCAATATATTCATTATGTTTTAGCAGAATGCATAACAAAATCCTTTATTAAATATAGATAATATACAAAAGAGCATAGCAAAATAAAAGCACAAATGTTCAGAAAAGCAATTTTTAGGAGTTAATAAGCAATTATTGTATAGATATTAGTACAAAACAGCCTTATGCTTATAGACAGGTTTATATCGGGCGTTTATTTTTGCGGACGGCCCGATCGATTAATTCTTACAGGAGGATATAAGATGAAACTGAAAAAGATTTTAGCCGGAGTTCTTGCTACGGCAATGACAATGAGCCTTCTTGCAGGCTGTGCGGCACCTGCCGACACAAGCGCACCGGCGGCTGACACGGCTGCTGCGGCCGATGATGCGGCTCCCGCTGCAGACGGTGACGTTCAGGAGATTTCATTCATGATCTGGGATGATCTTGAGGCTTCTGAAGACCTTATCACAAAGGGCTACAAAGATTCTGTAGACAGATTCAATGCTGATTTTGCCGGCAAGTATCACTGCACACCTATCACGACCAACCTTGAAGAGTATTATGACAAGCTCAATGCATTGGTAGCTGCAGGCGACACACCTGATGTGTTCATCGCATCTCCCGGCGCAAACCTCAATGATTACGCAATGACGGGCGTAGCCGCTAAGCTGGATGATTATCTCGAAGCTGACGGCTGGAAGGATACCTTCACGAGTGACGCTGTATTTGCTGGTGGCACATACGGTGACGAAGGCGGCGAAGGCGCAGGAATCTATGCTGTTCCTCTTAACATCGCGGCAGCCTGCGTATTCTACAACACAGAGATGTTTGAAGATGCCGGCGCAGAAGTTCCGAAGACTTTCTCAGAGCTTCTTGATGCGTGCCAGAAGCTTCAGGACAAGGGCTATACACCTATTACTATCTCAGCAGGTACGGCATGGTGTCTGTCAATGGTAGCAGGTTACCTCTGCGACAGAAACGGTCTCAACCTTCAGGATATCAAGGATCACAAGACAGACTGGAAGGATGAGAAGGTTATCAAGGCCGGCGAGCAGATCCAGGAACTCTCCCAGTATTTCCAGAAGACTGCTGCAGGTGATGACAACGACGTAGCTACGGCTGCATTCTATAACGGTGAAGCCGCTATCCTTATCCAGGGTTCATGGGCTATCGGCCAGATCAACGGTTCATGCGCGGAAGGATTCGCTGACAAGGTTGGCGTTTTCGCATTCCCTGCAGTTGACGGTTCTTCAGCAGATCCCAACAGAGTTATCGCAAAGTCCGATTCTCTTTGCATGAGCGCTTCAACACAGTATCCCGATGCTGCAATACAGCTCATCAAGTACTTCGTTGATGACACGGCCAGCAAGTACACAGCTGAAGTCGGCGGAAAGATCCCTGTAACGAACGTAGAGTATGATACCGCGGTTGCTCCTCCCGAGCTTGCGTATGTTATGGATGTATTCAAGAACGCATCTTCTACTTTCGGATTCTACAATGAGTCACTTGCGGATACAGAGGCAGGCTCAACATTTGATAACTGCTTCGTAGAGATCTTCAAGGGCGAAGCTCCCGAGACGGCTCTTGATCCCATCCAGGATTATTATGAGATGAATGTCTGGGAGTAATATATGGCATTCTAAATCGCGCGTTTAACAACTGGCCAGCACTCTTTCATCGGGTGCTGGCCTTTGTCTAAGGCACTTGCCGGATATTTCGGCCTTAAGCGTTGAAAGCACGCCGGAAAAGATAAATCGCTACAGGGCGGGTGCTTTAGACAAAGGCTCATTACCGGAGACAGGAGGGGGATCCGTAAACTGTTTCCGGGTTAAACGCCAAAAACACAACGGAAAATATAAAGCAAAGTCAGGGAGGTTATTTATGGACAAGCTAATGAGAAACAAAAAAGCGATAATACTCTTTATCGCGCCGGCATTGATCATGTTCACGGGGGTATTGTTCATACCCGTGTGCAAAGCCGTATATTACAGCCTTTGCAATTACAAGATCAATTATCAGCCCGAGTTTATCGGCTTTAAGAACTATGTGATGCTTTTCACGAAGGATAAGACCATGGCGATCGCGTTCAAGAATTCGATATTCTTTATGGTGTTCTCGATCGTAACTCAGCTTATATTCGGACTTATTCTTGCGGCGCTTCTTACCAATATAAAGAAGGGGCGTAACCTGTTCAAGAACATATATTATCTTCCCTGTGTTCTTTCTTCCGCAGCGCTCGGTCTTCTGTGGATGTTCGTGTTCATGCCGAGGCTCGGTATCAATCAGATGATGGCGTCTTTGGGATGGATAGAAGACTGTACCATGGGTCCCGAATGGCTGTTCAATACGGAGGGATTCATTATCCTTCCTATCTGGGTCATATCTTTTGTGGCGCTGTGGCAGTACGTCGGACAGTCGATGATGCTCTATATGGCACAGATCTCCGGGATCAGTACCGATATCTATGAAGCTTCATACATAGACGGATGCAGCAAGAAGCAGGCTTTCTTCCATATTACACTTCCCCTGATCAAGCCCATGGTCGCGACGGCCATGTCGCTTAACGCGATCGGATCGCTTAAGTTCTTCGACCTGATCTATAACATGATCCCCGAGGGCTTCTTAAGCCACAAGGCGGACGTTATCGCAACACATCTCTATACACAGGCATTCAAGTTCAGCAAGCTTGGATACGGTTCCGCGATAGGAGTTATCCTCCTTATCCTCTGCCTGTTCATGACAGTCATCATCAACAAGTTTGTGAAGACGGAAAACTATGATATGTAGGGGGATATGAAAATGACTAATACAATGACGATCAGTAAAGAAAAGAAACAAGCTAAAACAATATCGGCGTTAATATATACGTTCCTTATTATACTGGCGGTAATATATATTGTCCCTATTTTGTGGGTCGTTATCACATCGCTTAAAAATGACAGCACGCTCATGCTTTCACCCTGGGCCATGCCTGAGCATATCGAATGGGGCAACTATTCCTTCGCGTGGACCAAAGGCCATCTGGGCACCGCGATGCTTAATTCTTTCATCGTGTGCTCGATAACGCTTATCGTGTCGATGGTATTCGGAGCCATGGCGGCTTTCGCGATCGCAAGACTCCGCTGGAAGCTGTCCAAACTGGCAATGTATTATTTCCTCATAGGAATGATGATCCCTATCCATACGATCTTAATACCCCTGTTCGTACAGTTTTCACAGTGGAAATTAAGCAACACTCTTATCGGCATAATCATCCCGTATATCACTTTTTCACTTCCGATCACGATATACATCATGGTGGGGTTCTTCGAAGGTATACCGAATGAGCTTTTCGAATCGGCCTGTATCGACGGCTGTTCGATCTACAAGATGTTTACAACGGTAGCTCTTCCTCTTGCAAAGACGGGCTTCATGGTTACCGGCCTTATGTCATTTGTGGCAAACTGGAACGAGCTGCTTGTCGCTATGGTATTTATCTCAAATGATGCGAAGAAAACACTTCCCGTTTCGCTCACCAAGTTCGTCGGGCCTTACCACACAAACTACTGTCAGATGTTTGCCGCGATCATGATAGCGATAATCCCTACGATCGTCGCTTATGTTGCTTTTGCAAATCAGATCGTTGAAGGTCTTACCGCCGGCGCGGTGAAGGGCTAGTCCC
>JAIKXO010000344.1 GCA_024684065.1 Lachnospiraceae bacterium | reverse complement strand
ATAGGTCACGGTTTTTTTGTTTCCGGGCTTTATGGCAGGGGGATTTAGGAAAATAGTTTAATAAAGGAGTGAAGCGACTATTGGAAAAGGGATTAGTAAGTATTATTATGCCGGTTTTTAATGCCAAAGAGTATATAGAGGATGCGATTTTATCTGTAATAAAACAAGATTATTCAGATCTGGAGATAATACTTATAGATGACAGATCAAGCGATGGTTCGTGGGAGATAGCTAAGTCCTTTAATGATGACAGGATCAGATATGTCGCAAATGAAAAAAATCTCGGTGTATCTGAATCAAGGAATATTGGTATAGATAAAAGTTCAGGAGAATTCATTATTTTTTTAGATCATGATGACATTATGCCTAAAGGAAGAATCAAGAGACATGTGGCATATCTTTCTGACAATACTGACAAGGCTGCAGTTGGAGGAAGGATTTTTAATATTGATAATGAGAATAATTATTTGAGTGAGTTCGATATAGGGGAATGCGGGGATCCCGGGTATATAAAAGCCAGACTTCTATTTCAAGGCGTTTTTATTGGAGGAGCTGTAACATATAGAACTGCGGTATTGAAAGACAATAATATCAGGTTTTGGGCGAATGCATATGGACTTGAAGATCATATTCTTTCAGTCGAGGTGTCAAAAAAGGGAGATATTGGCGTAATAAATAATATAGTTTTATGGTATCGCCGACATGATAGAAACGCAGAAAAAGATATATATAAATATCATTTGGCTGAAAGAGTAAGTAAGATGTCGGAAATATGTCGTTTTGCGTTAGACGCGGATGGGATAAGCATATCTAAGGAAGAATCTTTTTTATTGATCAATGGAATCAATGAAAGAAAGAAAAGACCTTTGTCTAATGGTGAATTAGGGGAAATACTGATGGTATTTGAAAAAATAGAGAAGTTGGCCAGAGAAAAAAATGTGAGAAATGCAGACTGCATTTCCGCAGTACTGAAAGATTATAGAATATGGTTTTGCGATGAGTGCTGACGCAGTTTGTTCCGATTTAGTGAAAAAAAGTTTTGGTGTTGGTTTAGGATTATTTGTTTTAAATAGTGGTTGAAAAGGAAAATGAAACGGTATGAGAAATATCAAAACTATAATAAAGCTAAAGAAAAGCCTCATTGCTCTGTATGTTATAGGCGCAGCTGCATGCGGATTTTATCCGGTTAATAATCAGCCTGTGAATATCACAATAGATACTTCAATAGGAAGGAAGACAGTTACTTTAAGCGCCGGTGAGGTGGAAGAAATCAATCCATTAGAAAATAATTCCGATAATGATACTGAAGATGAGCTGTTGACTGGGCAATTTACAGTTGAGATGGAGGGGATCGGAGACGCAGAAATAAAAGAGATTCGTATAAGCAGGCGGTTAAAGTCTATATGCGTGGATAAGATTAATTCAGGAATGTTTCCGACTCATGTCGTAGTTGAGAAGAACCGTATCATTTTTAATGCCAACGCCTGTCAGATGATTAAGAAGAACTCTCAGTCCTTCATGATGGAGAGGATCCTGTTGGCGGAGATGCTTCTTGCAGTGCTTTTATTGGTAAGGATTTTTTTGAATTCGCTGGCTGAAAAGCTGGAGGAAGGCGGAATCGGAAACCATGGTCCGATCTATGAGACGAAGAAGTTTATAGGGGAAGTTATAAGCTATTGGGAATATATGAACTTTACAGCAAAGGCTGACCTGAGGGCCGAGGTTGCCAATTCGTATCTTAATCGTCTCTGGTGGCTTTTGGAACCCTTTTTCAATATGCTGGTGTATGTGATTGTATTTGGAAGGATATTAGGTAATTCTGTTGAGCATTATTCTACTTTTCTCTACAGTTCTCTGCTAATGTGGAATTATTTCAGTAAAACGCTTAATTACAGCGTAAAATCTATCAGGAATAATAAGAATATTGTTACCAAGATCTATGTTCCGAAGCATGTGTTGCTGATAACTAATATGATCCTTGACTATTATAAGCTTTTGTTCTCCCTTACCGTCCTTGTTCCTATGCTGATAATATTCCGGGTAAAGATAGGGTTCGGGATTTTTTGGGTTTTGCCGGCTTATCTCGTGATGAGCATTCTGGCGTTTGGGGTGGGGATGATATTCATGCATTACGGAGTATATGTGGACGATCTTGGGTATGCGGTGAACATCCTTCTTCAGATGCTTATGTTCCTTTCGGGAATATTTTATGACATCGTAACGGGGCTTCACACTCCGCTCAATAATATGATGTTATGCATGAACCCGGTCTCGATGTTTATAGACACTATGCGGAATGCGCTTCTTTATAATAGGGTCGCGAATGTACCTTTGATAATTCTATGGGCAATTCTTTCATTGTTGATTAGCTATATTGGGCTTCATATTGTGTTCAGGAATGAGAACGCATATGTTAAGGTGGTGTGAATGATTTGACGGAGGGGTTTTAGGATGAGTACTGTTTCAGCGATTATATTAAATAATGATTCGAAATATGAATTAAAAAAAGCTATCGGGAGCGTGTTTGCGCAGACAAAAAATGCAGATGAGATAATTATCATTGATAATTCGTTTGATGACGGCATAGGGGCATATGTTCAGTCTATGGATCGTACTGATGTCCGTTATTATCGCATTGACGGGTCTGCTGAGCATACGGACTGTGAACTGAGAGACATAGGAATTAAAAAAGCAGGCGGTGGATATATTGCTTTTCTAAATTCAAGGGATATCTGGCATGAACGGCATCTTGAAAGGATGCTTGAAGAGGATGAGGATGCGGATATTATAATCAGCGGGTATAAGCAGCAGGTATGTGTGTCTCTGAGAAAATGGAGCGGCGAAAAGTTTTCAGATATGAATCCCTGTTCTGCCGGAATATTGCAGTATCTGTATGCCCCGAGCGCGTCGTTGATAAAGAAAGAATTTGCGACCGGCTTTGAGAATATAGCCAATGATGAAACAAAGGTCAGGATTGTTCCGGATATTCTGTCCACACATTGGAGCAACGCCATGGCATTCCCGGAAAAGATGGAAAGAGCTTTTTGGGAGAGATATGGAGAGATAGTTGATAAAAGAGGGATGCACGCAGAGGCTGAGTTATACATGAGCATTCTTTTTCATCAGGACTGAAAAGAATAAATTAAGGTTTTTAAGGGTAGGTTGATTGGCTGCAATAGTAAATGAGACGCATACAGAAAAAAGAATAGAACCGGTGACTGAACAAGAAGCCTGTATTTCTGATTATATCCGTCTGAATGCGGGCGGCGAAGATTATTCGGAGCTGACAAGGAATGATAACAGGTTTTTTGTCCAGTATCATTTTAATGATTATAGATCTTCGATATTGCGATGGTATCCTTTCAGGGAGAACTCCAGGGTTTTAGAGATCGGAGCTGAATTTGGGGCTTTGACGGGGGCGTTATGTGACCGGACCGCTGAGGTTATTTCTGTGGTTGATTCCCGGTTTCAGGCCCGGATGCTTAAGGAGAGATATTCCGGCAGGGATAATCTCACAATTGCAGTATCTGGTTTGGATGAATTCGAAGAGGATGATGTTTACGATTATATCATATGCTTTTCAAAGCTTGAGCACGCCGATGACCCGTGTTCGTTTCTTTCGGGGCTGAGGCGGCATTTGAAAAAAGACGGGATCATATTGCTGGAAGCAGAAAATAAGTATGGGATAGATAATCTCTGCGGGAAAAGAGATTCCCACTCAGGCAGCCCTTTTGAAAGCCTGGCAGGATATCCCGACAGGAGGCTTGGAAAAGGGTTTCACAGGCAGGAACTGATCGACACGATAAAAAAAGCCGGGTACAGTGGATACAGGTTTTATTATCCGGTGCCGGATCATATAGCGCCGCATGCCATATATACGGACGATTACCAGCCCGAGCAGAATATGGGCGAGCGCCTGGTGACCTATGATGCAGATCCGAGCACGCTGGTGGCTGATACAAGAGCCTTTTTTCTGGAGGCCTCCGCAAACGGCGTTTTTTCTTTTGTGGCTAATTCGTTTCTGGTGGAAATATCTGACGCTGATATAAAAACAGACATTGATTATATAACCCTTACCGGATATAGAAGCAGGAAATGCGCTTTTGCGACAATGATATGCAGGGATGAGACCGTAAGGAAAAGATGTCTTTATCCGGACGGGTCAGAGTATGCAAAGGGCTTATGTGAAAAGGCGGATATGCTGAAGAGCAGGGGCATTAATGTGCTTGGCATGAAACTTGAGAAAGATACTTTGCTGATGGACCGGATCAAGGCACCCACCTTTCAGCAGCATATTGCGGGGATCGCCGCAGATAAGTGCGGGAAGGATGAATTGTTTCGCATGTATGATCTGATGTGGGGCAATATTTTAAAGTCGTCTGATCCTGGCGGGGAATGCTCCTTTGATAATAGAGGAATGGATCTTGGGCCGGTTCTGAAAGACGCATTCCTTGAACTGATCCCGCTTAACAGCTTTTGGATAAATGACGATATACTGTATTTTGACCAGGAATATGTCAGACATGATTATCCGGCGAAGTATATTATGTTCAGATGCATAATCCACAGCTATGGACAGATAGGCGATCTTAAATCGATTGTTCCCCGTAAGGATATGTATGATCATTTTGGCATTGATCCGAATATGGCCGGTCTTTTTACGGAGATAGAATCGGCACTGTCCCGGGATGAAAATCCTGGCATGTTTTTTTTGCCGCAGGGAAGGAATGAAGAACAAATGAAGAGAAACAGGGAAAGCCTGGGGAAGAGTGATGGCAGATAACCTTAAAGAAATTGGTCATTATAAGTCAGGATATGTATGCGGAGTTTTTGATCTGTTTCATATCGGGCATCTTAATATATTGCGGAGATGCAAGGAGCACTGTGACTATTTGATCGCAGGAGTGGATTCCGATGAACTCACAGAGGTATATAAGGGCAAAAAGCCGGTCATACCTGAAGACGAAAGGATGGAGATCATCGGCGCCATAAAGTATGTAGATGAGGTCGTTTTAGTGGATTTTCACAATGAAAGCCCGATGCTCGCATATAGCCTGTATGATTTTGACGTGCAGTTCTGCGGTGATGACCATGAGAACAATCTTAAATATATCAGAGACTGGCTGAGGGAGCGTGGATCTGATATGGTTTTTTTCCCTTATACAAAGGGTGTCAGCTCGACAATGCTGAAAAAGAAGATGCAGGAGGTTAATCCCTGAGAAGGATGATATGAATAATCTGGCTTTCAGGTGGGGAATATTTCAAAATCTTGATTGGGTAAATACACAGGAGCTGAAGGAATCAATACACCCTTGCGAAAAGGTTGTAATAGGGCTTTTCACGGATGAATTCGCTTTGCGGTATAATGACGGGCCGGGGATTCTGCCATATCATATCAGGGAGCGATTCCTTAACAGTCTGAAGTTCGTTGAACGCGTCATACCTGTTGATGCGGGCAATTTTTCAGTGGAGGGCGTCTGCCGCGCTTTAACAGAGCTGAATGCTGAAATACCTTCTTCATTTATTGCCGGTTCTGAGTATGGGCTGTTGTTTGAGCAGGACAAAGAAGCCGCAGAAAAATACAATATTAACTTCAGATTTCCTGGCAATATGTCATTAAACTTTGATGTATTAAAACGCATTATAAGTGGCAATACGTATAAAGATTATAAGATTGTTTTATTCGGAACGGGAAAGTGGTTTGACCGCTATATGGATTCGATCGGGGCTGAATTTAAACCTTCGTATGCAGTTGATAATGATTCTCAAAAATGGGGAATTGAAAAATCGGGAATTGTGATAAAAAACCCGGAGGAGCTTTTAAAAGAAGATAAAAAGCATTTACTGGTCATCATCTGCGTCAAAGATTCGGATCATATTGTAGCCAAGTTGAATGATATGGGAGGTTTTGAGTATAGGAAGCTGCTGTATTATGATGGCGGAGGATTGGCTGATATTGAAGAGTTCAGAGTAAGGCTCAGAGATGAAAAGAATTACCTGAATGAGATTGACGGCATGTTGTTGGAGCTGTTGCTGGAATTTGACAGGGTGTGCACAAAATATAACCTTCCGTATTTTCTGAGCTGCGGAAGCGCCATAGGAGCCGTACGGCATCATGGTTTTATTCCGTGGGATGATGATGTCGATGTTGCGATGTATCAGCAGGATTTTGATGTATTAAAAGCGAATGCCCATGAGATATGGCCGGATGGCGGGGATTATAAGCTGGTATGTCCCGGGGATCTGGGGAATGGCGCTTTTTTGGACTTTTTAAATCGGCTGATGTGCGTCAGGGAGCATGTGGATACAAATATTTTCGAAAAAGTTAAAGGCAAGGCTGATGACAGCATTCAGCGCACGGCGAATCTGGATATATATATTTTGAATAATGCTTCGCCCATAACGAAAAAACAGCAAAGGAATGTCCTGAAATTAAAAGCTGTATATGGATTGGGAATGGGGCATAGAGCGTATATAAATTATGACATTTATAAAAAATACGATCTGTTCACAAGAGTTGCAGTTCGTGTGACCTCTGCAATAGGGAAGCTTCTGCCGTTATCGTTTATTATATGGCTGCATGAGCGTTATGCAAGAAGGTTTGACGGATCGGAAACAGGTCTGTGTTATGAATCAAACGGCTATGCGATGACTTTTTCATTTGACAAAGATATTTTTGGCCGCGGCAAAAGGATCGAGGTCTGCGGCCATGATCTTATGATTGCTATTGATGAGGACAGATATCTGAATGAGCATGGCTATGTTAATTATATGGAATATCCCCCATATAATTGCAGGAAACCTTCCCACGCTTTGAAATCGCCGGATTTGGTGTAGCCTTTATTCAGGAGCTTAAGAGAAGGCTGGGGAAATGGCGCAAAATGGCTTAGCGCAGGGCGTTTAATGTGTTTGTATGGCAGGGAGATTTGAGAAATAGTTTAATAAAGGAGCGAAGCGACTATTGGAAAAGGGATTAGTAAATATTATTATGCCGGTGATGATCTATGATTTATTTTTTTGAAACACACTTTGGTTCCTGGAAACATACTCTTCACAATTCGTCACTCATAAGTCTGGTAGAAGACATGGATTATAAGGT
The DNA here is from genome assembly GCA_024684065.1 of Lachnospiraceae bacterium. The sequence continues at coordinate 3,684 of JAIKXO010000344.1, read as the reverse complement.
TACAATTGTATGCTCTGATAATCACTATTCCTATCTTCTTGAGTCCGGAATAAATAATAAAATACCGCATTATAACATTCCGATATTTCACATTGACTATGCGTATGATGAGAAAGAATTTGAGTCCTGTTGTGAAGAATTGAGCTCCATTTTTTGCGCATTAAACATAAATAGTGATGATACAATAATATCATTATCATCCCACCCGGGTGTTCAAAATGGATTAGTTGAAGTCAACCGAGATTTTATAGCCAGGCTTATCTTTGTATTTCATGGCGAATTGGACTATCTGCTTGATGAGAATTATAATAGATTGAATTATCAGAATATTATAAATTCAATTGAAAGAACAGCAAATGTCGAGAACGTTAATTTTATTGCTTATAATCCTTATGTTTTTTCTGCTCTTTCGCCGTTGTTTTCGAATCATGTTTTGGACAAGTTTGTTTATCTGGATCACCCGTTATTCAAAAAAACGGAATTAATCAGTGCATCTTCCAGGAATCATATAGGGGTATATGGAGCCTGTATTAATGCAAATTTCACTGAAATTCTTCGTCGAATATATGACTGTAAAAGAAAAGAAACGCTTGACAAGTTTACTGTTTTTCAATTGTGCGACAAAAAAACATATGATATCCGAAATAAATATCCGGCCGAAATGGCTGGAAGAGTTATAAGGTCTTTGGATGGAAATGGAATAGAGGATTTTATTAATGGATGCAGGTGGATTTTGCTTTCATATGATAAAAGTATGTATCAAGTGTCTTCTTCCGGTATTCTTTTTGATGCGGTAAGATATGAAGTCCCGATTATTGCTTTAGATTCGCCAATTATAAAATATTATAATGACAGGTACAGGATTGGTATAGTCTGTACCTCCATTGAAGAAATTGTTGATGTAATACATAACATTGATTCTTATGAAGACAACTATTATGATTACGTTGAGGGGTTAAGAAATATGTTTGAGGACACAATTACCGGAAATAAAGCGAGATTAATCGAATTATTAAAGAAAACCGTATCTTTAGAGACGATAACAGGTGAGTTGAGCGATGATCTTTGGAAGAACGGGGGACGTATGCAGTGAGAATATTGGTGGATTCTTCTCCTATTATTATCTCCAAAAATCACGGGATAGGAAATTATGCTGTTAATCTGCTGCGTGAGTTGTTGATGATCGATAAAGAAAACGAGTATTATGTCCTTGATTGTAAGGATAATGGTATTTTGGGAGAAGGAATTAACAACCTGTGCTTTATACCGTTTCAATGGGACAGGGCAATAGAAGCAGAATATTCGAACAGGATCAATATAGTAGCAAGTAAGATCAACCCGGATGTTTTTTATACGCCCAATGCTATCAATCTGAAATATCCGATACTGGATAAAGACATAGTGAATGGCGCCCTGTTATGCGGCACGGTTCACGACATTATTCCCTATGTTTTAAAAGAGATATATTTCCCGGGTGATTCAGGTCTTGACAGGTTCATGTCATATTGCAGAGGGCTAAAAGGCTATGATCTGTTGTTCGCCAATTCAGAGACGACAAAGCAAGATGTGTGCAGAGAATTTGGATGTAATAATATAGTTAATATACAAATGGGACCAAACAGGAATCAGTTCCGAGAGGATTGTATTGATAAGATATGGAGTGTATTTCGTCAAAACAAAGGGATCAGAGATGGATACTTGTTGGGCGTTCTGGGCACCGGAGCAAATAAAAACCTGATCAGGATTATAAAAGCATATTGTGATGCTTGTGACCAACATGGTGTCGGTTCACAGTTTGTAATAACCGCCGCCCTCGACTCTTTTGGCGAGTCGGTTATTCGCGATTCTTTATCCTATCTGCGAAAATACCTGTCAGATGGACGAATAATCTTTACCGGATATGTTACTGATGAGGAGATGGAAGCGTTATATCAACATGCGAAATGGTGTATCTTCCCAACTCTTTATGAAGGTTTTGGTATGCCTGTGGTGGAAGCGTGGAATCATGGTGTTCCGGTTATGACCTCCAACAATTCCAGTTTGGATGAGATAGCGCATGGCTCGGCAGTTCAGGTTGACCCATTTGATGTAAGGTCTATATCAGAGGGATTCACTCGTATATTTAATATGTCTGAGAAGGAAAGGCAGGCTTATATATCTGCGGGGGTTGAACGGGCAAAGCGTTTTTCGTGGGAGAAGACCGCGAGATTATTCTTAAAAGAGATAAACAATTATTGTATGAGGAACTGATAAGATCACAGTCCGTGCTTGATCCGTAGGATCCTGTTCACGGAATCGTTGATGCGCTCCTCACTGATCTCTCCGTTTTCTACAGCTTCTATCACCGCATTGACAGAGCCTCTGAAATTTCCGGGTTTCATTACCATATCGCAGCCGGCTTTAATTGCTTCGACACCGGCCCTGCAAGAGGAAAAGTCATTTCGGACAGCGTCCATCACCAGGGCGTCACAGATGATGATTCCCTGAAACCCCAGTCGGTTTCGAAGTATATCGGTCAGCATGATCTTTGACAGAGAAGCCGGACGATCGTCTCCCGATATTTCAGGTACAAGAACATGTCCGCACATGATAAAGGGGATCCCTTTTTCGCAGGCGTCCCGAAATGGAACAAATTCGGCCGATTCAAACTGCTCCAGCGTCCGGTACACGGTTGCGTAACCAAAATGGGAGTTGTCATTTGTTCCTCCTATTCCCGGAAAGTGTTTATAACATGGGAGCACTCCATGTGCAAGAAGCTGATGTGAAAAAAGATATACCAGTTCTTTTACCCGTTCCGGATCCGTTCCGAAAGCTCTTTTTTTCAGAAAGGTATTGTTTCCGTTTGTTACGACGTCTGCTATAGGAGCGAAATCAACATTAAATCCGTACTTATTAAGATAATTGCCGATAATATCGCCGTAATGCCGAATCTGCGCTTCTGCGTCCTCCCGGGCTGCCAGTTCTCCCATTCCGGGCGGATGCGGCGCTTCGGGAAAGCCCTGCCTGCCTACTCTGGTTGCCACGCCACCCTCCTCATCCACGCACACGAAAAGCGCGATGCCGGTTTGTTCCCGATAGAACTGCTGCATTCCGGATGTCAGAGCCAGAACCTGTGGGGCTGTTTTCAGCGAACGGTCGTATAAGATCACGCCTCCGACCGGAAACTGCCGGAGAGAGTCTTTTACACGCCGGGTGTATTCTGTCACACGATATCTGCCCGTAAGCTCTGTGAGTGTTACGATATGCATCTGAAGGACTTTTTCATAAAGCGTCAACTCCGATGCATCCGATGGTCCGTGGCAGCTCATGTTGTCATGCGGCATTATCTTCGTATTCAGGGAGTCAAGAAGATCTTTCACTTCACGCAGGCCTTCGCGCCCCTTATTATATCTGAATTTAATTCTTTCGATGCTGATCATGATCTGTCCCCGATAATACAGCAGATCCGGTCAATCTCAGCTTCTGACAGATAAGGATGCATGGGAACGCTGAAAACTCTTTTCGAAAGATCCTCTGTTACGGCAAGGGCTTGCGGGAGGGAAGGATGATCTTTAAAAGCAGCCGTCCTGTGGATCGGAGTCGGATAAAAGATTGCAGTTGGAATCCCATTCTGATCCAGTGCCTGAAGTATCTTTTTTCGCTCCTCAAAGCTTCTGGCTTTCAGCGTGTACTGCGCCCAGCTGG
>JAIKXO010000185.1 GCA_024684065.1 Lachnospiraceae bacterium | reverse complement strand
CCTTTTGGGATATAACAATAAAAACTGTCTATCAGAGAAACTCAACTATCTCCCACTTTCCCTGGCCAACAAGAGCAATCATCACCCTTGTTCCGGGTTCGAGCAACGGTCCTGCCGACGGATAGTATGAAGCAATAGCTTCGGGACCGCCATCACGTTTCACTATATATTTGTTATGCTCATAATCTTCAAATGGACCTACTACCGACCCCGGTTCAGTCCGCAGCCCATCCAGATCTTCGCCGCCGGTTGCCTTCTCCATCATCTCGTCGTTAAGTTCCATATTCTTGTTATCTGCCATTTTATTATCCTCCCGTTATTTAATCTTTGCTCCTCTTTAGGAACTGTGTTTCTGTTCTTTGCCTTATTATACGGGAGAGACTTCTATTGTGGCAGTGGATTTGCGTATCCGGTCGTTTTCAGCGTATATACGGTAAAAATATAGGGATATCTTGAATGCATTAAACCGGAAGGCAGCTATATCTCTTTATTCCTTCATAAAGAAATCATATATCCTCTTTCTGTAATCCGGAGCCGTATCAAAGGCGGCATGGCCAAAGCCTGTATACATATACAAGGCAAAATCAGCCCGATGATCAAGATTCTCGGCTATCTCCATGGTAGCATCACTGTCAAGGACCGTATCCTCGAATACGCCCAGCGCAAGCACCGGGCATTTTATCTTATCAAGCTCATCAGTTATGTTAAAATCCAGTATGGATTTTGCAAGTATGGTAAATCGTTCTAAATCCTCGTCAGTCACGGTCTCCGCCTCATCAGCGAAATATCCTTTATACTTCTCATAAACGTCGGGAGGATATATTTCCTTTCCATATTCTTGGTACAGTTCCTGCCTGTCTTTTTTCTCTGCAAGCTCTATCCATTTATCGATCACCGCCCTCTGTCCGGGCTGCACATGGGGAGAGGTCGATCCGAGGACGAGTTTTTTTACAAGCCCCGGATATCTGACAGCTATTGCCATTGCAATCATTCCGCCCTGTGACGCCCCGAAAATGTACACATCCTCAAGTCCCAGTTCCTTCATGGCTTCAGCCGTGTCTTTCCCCATATCGAAAATAGAATAATCCTCGGGGATGTTTTTTCTTCTGTCAAAAACATAAGTAGTAAAATCATCCATCATGAGGCTGTTGCCTTCCTCCACTGCCTCCTTCACGCCAATAATGCTCTTTATTGTCAGCCCCGGAAGGATTACCAATTTTTTGTCTCCTCTGCCAAAACTAAAGTACTCCATTTCAAATTCGCTTGTCTTTACAATGCCTGCGCTTGCCATGATATTTCAAATTCCTCCGTATTTTTTTTCTTAACCATATCGATTTCATTCAGATAGTCATACATTACATCAAAATCCTCAATATATCAATTGAATTCAATATCGGTTTGTCCCCCTTTTTGTGCATCGTCTTTATGATAGAGATATAGTATGCTATAATCAGCTCACAATAAACCGCAGATCTGGCGAATGAAGCGATCCTAATCCGGCAAGATCAGCGAAATAAATCATCCAATTTCATTTTGCATAAAAGCAAGGAAACTATAGAACGGTGAATGAAAATGTGCCTTAATTCTGGAGCATGACATTTGATATAATTCATTCGCCAATAGCAGACATATAATGAAATTGACAGTATGTTTTCAAATACATGAGGATTGGGCGGATCGGAATCGTTCACCCACAGCATAAACAAACAGAGGATCTTATCTATGAAAAAGAAAGCAGGACTTATCGAATTGGTCATGGCAGCGGCATGCTTCCTGAACTTCATGCCCGGAGTAACTCCCGTTAATGCCTCGGTTAAGAAAAATACTAAAATTGAGGAAAACAAGACTTCTTCGGAGAAGTCTGAGGCAGATGCGGATAAAACTGACGCACAAAAGGGCGGAAAATCAGGCGGGAAAAATAATACACCAGACAAAGGGACAGAGGATCAGGATCTCTATATAGAGGCCGACAGCCTCTGCTGTCTTGCAAGAGATATGTATATAGAGGACATGATGTCCCATTACTGTATAAACCTTGTCGATGACGGTAAGTATTCCGATTACGAGGGCGATATAGGGGATGTCATTTTGGAATATAAGGATGTGGATCTTGACGGGGACGGTGAACCTGATGCGATCAAGCGCAAGGGGCAGGAATATGTCATAAAGTTTTCGGATGGCGGCACCCTTGAGACAGGTGATTTTTCCAGCTTGCCGAATGAGGGCGAAGTGATCGAGTTTGCCGATATTTCGGAGGATAATGTGGATGAGATCCTGTTTACCCATTATACGGAAGGAACGGCCGGACCCGCTGCCTGGGACACGACTCTGTATACACGTGTTGACGGGGAATGGACTGCTTTTCCTGTGATCAATGAAAATGGGATCAATTCGACGGAACTGCAGAAGGATATTGAAAAAAGAACAGGCGAGGCTTATGCGCCCGATCTTCCTTTCAAATTTCTCGGAGCAGCACTACAGCGGCAATTCAGATTATAATTCTGCGGAATATGCGCATTTTGCGCTTGAATGGATGGAGCTCAATAAATACAAGGAGATCGATACTTCAAACGGTGACTGCAGGATCGACCAGGCTCAGATCAATAAGGTTCTTGAAAGGTATTTCGGGACAATCCTTGATGAGAGTGATTTCTATAATGCGGACGTAAATAATGTCCACAACGGCACCATCGAGAGGGGTAAAGACGGAAAGAGCAATTACTGCGAGCCGGCGGCAGAGGGTGAATTGTACAGAAATAACGCCTTTTCCGTGGTATGGCAGATGGAGGATCTCGGAAGCGGCAACAAAAATGATCCGGCAAAGGACAGATATCTTCGCATGTATTTCACGGTCTACAGCCTTCCCGACGAGGTATATGAAGAAACCGGTATAGGAAAAAAGCAATATTCCTTAAACGAAAAGGATGCTGAAAAGGAGGCTTCAAAGAGCGAACTGTTTGAAGAAGGGGCGGGCTTTGCCATAGTTAATGAAGTTTCGCCCGGGGAATACAGATTAATGTATTACTATCTGTATCACCAGATGATGGAGCCTTAGGACATCCTGCCTGTTCAAGCTGCTGTCATAGACGCTCCAGCAGCTTGAACCGTACCATCATAGGAAACGTCATTTCGAAATATGACCTGGGAGATCCTTGACATGCCGCCATATTCGCCAGATCTTAACCCAATAGAACAGCTCTGGAGGAAGGCGCGCCATGAGATCACCCACAACAGGTTCTTCAAGAGCCTTAAAGAGCTGAAATCCGCCTTGGCCAACTTCTTTGGTAAATTCGCCAATCCAAATGAAGAAATAGCTTCCCTATGTCGGTTTGACTTCGGAAAAAA
>JAIKXO010000343.1 GCA_024684065.1 Lachnospiraceae bacterium | reverse complement strand
ACTTGCGGAAGCTATGGCAGGAGAGCTGGGTGTCGAAGCGTTTCCCATCAGCGAGCCTGTGTCTGAAGCCGTAGATTATCTCTTCCTTGGAAATTCATACTATGCCTTTAATATAGATCCTGAGGTAAAGCAGTTCATTGCCTCTCTTGATAAGGATAAGGTCGGGAAGATAGTTAACTTCGGTTCTGCAGCTATGCTCAATTCAACTTACAAAAAGGTTAAGGCAGAAGCCGATAAGGCAGGCATAGCCATGGATGATAAGGAGTTTCACTGTAAAGGTGAATTCAAGGGTATTCACAAGGGAAGACCCAACGAGGAGGACGTCAAGGCGGCAGTCAGGTTTGCCGCGCAGTATAAATGATCATGAAACGGAACGCAAGCTTGTCAAATGAAAGAGATCACATATAAGGAACTGGAAAAATTAAAGAATGATACATATATATTATTCGATATAAGGGACGAAAGCCTAAGGGCATACGGCATGATCCCGGGAGCGGTGGCAGCCGGTCCGGATTCGGATTTCCGGGAGGCGGCCAAACTTATAATGCATAGCCCCGATGTGGGCAAAGTCATATTTTACTGCGAGATTGGCCGCAGGACAAGGGAACTAGATGAGGATGACTTTCCCGCAGGGCATGAGTATTACAGCCTTGAAGGCGGATATGTCGGATATGTAAGGGCATCTATGGCCGGCAAAGAAGGCTCGGCGGAAATACAGCAAAGGGCAGAGGAATGCATCAGAAAGAAATTCCACAAGCAGCTGTTCACCCCCTTTGCGAAGGCCTTAAGGGATTATCAGCTGATCGATGACGGAGACCGTATCGCAGTCTGCATATCGGGCGGAAAAGATTCCATGCTCATGGCGAAGCTCTTTCAGGAGATCAAGAGGCACAAGAAGCGTGATTTTGACCTGGTCTTCCTGGTTATGGATCCTGGATACAATAAGGAAAACCGGGAGCTTATTGAAAGTAACGCAAGGGCGCTCGGTATCCCGATCACTGTTTTTGAGAGCAATATATTTGACGCCGTGGATACGATAGAGAAGAGTCCCTGTTATATATGCGCAAGGATGCGGCGGGGATACCTGTACAGTAAGGCGAAGGAGCTTGGCTGCAACAAGATAGCCCTGGGTCACCATTACGATGATGTTATTGAGACCATCCTTATGGGGATGCTGCACGGAGCGCAGATCCAGACGATGATGCCCAAGCTTCACAGCACGAATTTTGAGGGGATGGAACTGATAAGGCCCATGTATCTTATCAGGGAAAGTGACATATGCGCCTGGCGCGACTATAATGATCTGCATTTTCTTCAGTGTGCATGTCACTTCACGGATACTTGTACTACCTGTCATGAAGACGGGACAACGTCTTCGAAACGTCTTGAGACAAAAAAGCTTATCGCCATGCTGAAAAAGGACAATCCTTTTATTGAAACCAATATTTTCAACAGCGTGGGAAATGTAAATGTCGATACCGTGATCTCATATAAAAAGAACGGGGTGCGCCATCATTTTCTGGACGAGTATTGAAACAGGGGGACGGTTCCTCGGTTCATTTTTCAGAGATAGCTTCGCGATCAGTTATCCCGGAAAAAATGAACCGAGGAACCGTCCCCCTGTTTCATTTTTGAAAGCTGTGATAAAATGGAGCAAGGAGGAACCGGGTATGAAAAGATCATGGATTAAATTTATAAAATACAGCCTCGTGACTGCAGCTTTGGCAGGCATGATAGCGCTGTCTGCCTGTAATGTTAATGTCAATGTAAATCTGAACGGAAGTTACAACGACGTAATTGACAGCATAACAGACAGCGTGATAGACGGGATGTCTATGGACGAAAAGATATCGCAGATGATCATTCCGGCATTTCGGACCTGGGATGAGGAAAATGTGACGGACCTGAATGATTTTCCCGAGCTTGAGGAGGCACTTAAGAAACACCAGTACGGAGGGATCATACTCTTTGGCCCGAACATTTCGGGTACGGAACAGGTAACAAGACTTCTTGATGATCTGCAGAATAACAACAGGGAGTCAGAGAACGCATCTGTCCATATCCCGTATCTGACTGCCGTTGATGAGGAGGGCGGTATTGTTATACGTTTGAATTCAGGGACGCGTATGACAGGAAACATGGCAATAGGGGCTACTCCGGATGCTGCCGAAAATGCCGAAAAGACAGGGGAGGTTATTGGAGAAGAACTCGCAGCTGTCGGGTTTAATACTGATTTTGCCCCCGATATCGATGTAAACAATAATCCTGCAAACCCGGTAATAGGTACGCGGTCTTTTTCCGATGATCCTGCAGTTGTTACAGAGCTTGGACAGGCATATGCAGACGGCCTTATGAAAAGCAATATTAT
>JAIKXO010000322.1 GCA_024684065.1 Lachnospiraceae bacterium | reverse complement strand
GGTAACTTTGAAGGGTATCGAAACGACAGATACTTTACTGATTTTACACAGGAAACATTTCACGGATTTATTGAGGAATTTCATGAGATCACGATTACGGAAGAGTGGGTGTCTTCCGATGTCCGCCCGGGCAGGAGTGATAAGAAGTGGTTGAATATAATCCTGAAGAAAAATAAGTATTGAGCCTGCAGAAATAGTTCGTAACGATGTAGTGACCGGTGACAGGGATACCCGGTGCGGAGATCTTAAGCTTTGATGATGGAGAGATACATCCGTGTACCTATGAGGAAACAGACAGCTATCAGGTGACGGAGATGTTTATAAATAACCGGGAGCAGATACTGAGGAGGTTGTTGGAGAACTGAATGAAAAGCACATAAATGATCCTTTTTACAAACCGCTGAATTCAATAGCTAATTATGGCTATATCTGTTATGATGGTTCATATGGAAATTGCGAAAACCTGATCATTCAGGATTAATGCTTAAGGAGTAAAAACCCGGGACATGGTAAAGTATGGACAGGGAAACATCAACAGGATAAGAGAGATTTATAAAATTGAGGGTGGAAGAATGAGAAAGATGAAAAGGATAATGGCGGCACTGGTCGCCGGCGCAGTTCTGATAACGGGAAGCTTTTCGGAAACTTACGCCTGCCGTGTCATGGCGGCGGAGAAAGAACAGGATTCTCCGTCTGCGGAAGAAGAGCTTTTGGGCCCGCTTCCCGTAAAATGGGATCTGACAGAGCTTTACGCCGATGAGGATGCTTTTAATGCCGATATGGATTATTTATCGGAGCACGCATCGTACATGGAGAAATACAGAGGGACGCTTGACAATGCGGAGGCTGTTCTTGCGCTCACCGAGGATGAGGAAATCCTTAAGCTTAAATCTATACACAACAGGGCAGAAATGTATACAGAATTTCTGAGATCCCTTGATGCATCGGATCCCTGGGCAAAGCAGGCAATGGCGCGTTTTGAGGATGCCGGCTCCGCCTTTAAGATGGCTGAAGCCTTTATAGAGCCTGAGATCATGGCCCTTCCCCTTTCCGAGAGGGAGAAGATATTCTCCGATGAGAGACTTAAGCCTTACGCCTATCATTATCATATATATGTCGATCCGGACAGAGTTCCGCTCTCTGAGGAATTAAAGCGGGCAGAGACCCTTTATGATCAGGCTGCGGATCAGGCCATGAATGCGTATCTTGTATTTGATACTGTTGAGAACAAAGTTCCGGAGATCACCTATCCCGACGGGACAACAGGGGCGCTTACGGATGCAGCATATTCCAATATCGTTAACAGCTCAGAGTACGATCATGCCTTCAGAAGAGAAGCAAATATGCTTAGAGGAACCAGAAGAGAGCCCTATCTGAATACCTATGCGGAGCTGCTTGCCGGAGAAATGAAGCGGAACTGGGCTGAGGCACAGATCCATGGATACGACAGTACCCTTGAGTATATCGCTGATAAGGATGATGTGGATCCACAGTTGTTCTATCAGATCATCGAGTTCAGCCATTCGCTGCTGCCTGAGTTTCATGAGTATTTAGCGGCTAAAAAGGAGCTCCTGGGCCTTGAGGAAATGGGCAGTTATGATATTTATGTACCGTTTAATGACTATGAGGCGCCTGAGATGTCCTATGAGGATTGCGTGAAGCTCGGAAGAGAAGCGGTAAAATTCTGGGGGGACGAGTATCTGGGTCAGTTTGACAGGATCATCACAAGCGGACATGTGGATGTATATCCCTCGGATACAAAGGAGGCAGGGGCCTATATGGAGCTTTGCGGCAATGAGACATTGCCCTTTGTGATGTTTAACTTCGATGGAAACATGAATTATACCAGCACAATAGTGCATGAAATGGGACATGCTGTTTATGGCGCGTTTTCAGAGGAAAACCAGAATTTTTACAGCAACTCGCCTGGAATATTCAATCATGAGGTCGCCTCGACTGCCAATGAGCTGATCTTTAATAAATATCTCATAGATAATGCATCGGATGAAAAAGAAAAGAAATACTGGATCGCGAACGAAATAACACTGTTCTTTAATAACGTGATATGGGCGTGTGTGCTCGCGGAGTTTGAGGATTACTGTTATAAAACGATAGAATCGGGGAACGGGCTTTCCGCGGATGTAATGAATGAAAAATTCTATGAGCTTCTAAAGAACATGTATGGGGAGGATCTTCTGGTTGAGCCTTATCTCGGCGGTGACTGGGCAAGGATGCCTCACCTGTACTACGGCTATTATCTATACAAGTATGCCAATTCACTGACCTTTGCTACTGCCATCTGCAATAAGGCTCTGGAGGATGATGAGACAAAGGAAGCCTACCTGGAGTATTTAAAAGCCGGATCTTCGGCAGCTCCCGGGGAGCTTCTTAAGATCGCCGGGGTTGACCCTTCCGATCCCGCTACATTTGAGGAAGCCAGGGCCTATTTTGAGAACCTTGTCGATCAGTTTATTGAGTGAGGATGGATATTGGAAGAACAATTGTCAGATTACACTTTTTCATATAGTCATATTATGATATCATATGTCTATAAGAAAGGAGATGATGATATGTTAGCTATGCAGGAAACCATCAGACCGTCGGCAGATCTCAGGAATCATTATAATGAAATATCTAAACAGTGCCATGAAGCAAATACCGCAGTAATAATAACGGTAAATGGAAGGGGAGATACAGTTTCTCTGTCCTATGAAGAATATAACCGGATGAAATCAAGGCTTGAGCTTTTGGAAATCCTTGCTGAGGCAGATGATGATGTGAGAAACGGAAGAGTCGCTCCTGTCAAAGATACCTTTGATGATATAAGGGCAATGCTTATGGAGGGCTAACATTGAAATATAATATAGTCCGGACTGACAAAGCGGATGCACTGATCCGTAGAATAGTTTTGTTTGTTGCCCGGAATTCTGACAATGAAACAGCACTTGAAAAACTGGATGAACTCGAAAGCTCTATTATGATGCTTTAAGATAATCCCTGTTTGGGAGAGGAACCCAGATATCCGGTATTACGAAGACAGGGTTACCGCGTGCTGACCCTGGAAAAGAATCTGGTTTTCTATAAAGTTGATGAAGAGAGAAAAACAATTATCATTTATGCAGTTGTAGACCAAAGACAAGATTACATCAGTATATTGAGAGGATTATAAACTGGCATGGTGATCTCTCTCTGATTTGAAGCGGAAATGATTCGATCCAGAGGATCGAATCGGAACGAACTGAAGTTCGTTCCAAAGCACACGATTTGCTTCGCAAATCGGTGCAAACATGATATACCGGTCCCGGGCATTTCAATAACTGCAACTTTGCAGATCTTGAATATACAGGAGGAAAGAGTATGAGAATGAAATCGATCGTAAATATTATAACTGGATTGATGGTGGCATCTGTTCTGGCGGGCTGCAGCAGAACTGTCACGATAAATACAAACGGACAGCCCGGAACGGAAGAAACACAGGAAGCCTCTGCAGCCGTAGAGGAAAGTGCGAAGACAGAAGAAGGTGCGAAGACGGAAGACAGTCATGGCTCATACGATCCGGCATCATTTAATGTCTCTGATGTATATGAGGCACCGGATCAGACAGATACCATTGATATTACCGGATGTGATACATTCACTCAGATAGTTGACAGGCTGGGAGACGGTACGGGATATGCCAATGCAACGATCTGGGACACGGATGTGCTCATGGTGGCAAGCGGAACATATGAATGGGAAGAGGGAAAACACGCTGCGACAGATGCACAGATATTCTGGTATAAAGACGGTGTTCCGACTTATCTTGCAAGCGTCTGTGCAGGCGGAACGGCATATCCTCTTGCCATAAAGGACAAATACCTCTATGTCGGCGGAAACCACTTCATGACCAGGTATCTTATAGACGAAGGTTCATTTATCGAAGTCGAAGAAGCATATGTTAAATATGACGAGAACGGAAACGGGACATATTATTACAAGACCTGCAACAGTCAGTTTGAGGATTATGACGAAGCTGCCGCCGAGAGTAATTTCGACCGGCTCTTCGCTGAAGAAGGAGACGCGACGATAATAGAATTCCAGCCGGTAGGACAGGATGGGGCGGTGACAGGTGAGGCCCTTCCCGCATATGAGTATCCCGGTCCGGAACTGTTCTACACCGTATTGTATCAGTATATGATAGATGAGTTCGGACAGCATTATGACAAGTCCCAGGTGTGCATTCCATGCCCTGTCATCATCGCTGAAGATGAATCCGACAGATCCGATATCCGTGTGTACGGTAATTTCTGGATATTCAATTACGATCTGAAGGGTGATATCCTCGAGAACACTTCCGGAGGTTCCTATCCGGGCTGCATACATGTAAAAACTACGGATGCAGGATATGAGGTCGTATCCGCGGATATTGTCGAGGACGGATCAGGTTATACAGACAGTGCAAAGAAGATCTTCGGAAAGTATTATGATAAGTTTACAAAGGAAGGCGAAGATGAAAAGCTCCGCGAGGAGACCAGAGCTCAGATCATAGCCAACTATGCAGCCGCAAACAACCTTAACATCTCGGCATTTCAGGACTATGGCTGGGATCCGGTGCCGCTACCCGGGGAGAACATCGACAGTTTCTACAGCATACTTGACTGAAAATATTTTCTTTTTACCTATGAGAGTCTGGAGCCGGAATGATCAGCCGGAAGGACAGATCCTTCACAGAGGTTTGATATGGGGCTTTTTGACGGGCTTAAACGACTGATAGCAGAATGAAAAAGTATAAGTAAAGTGATTATCCCCACCGTTTTGGTGGGGATTTTCATTTTCCGGAGAAATAGAAGAGATAATAGTTAGCCATGGCTAACTTGATACGAGGCGTTTTTATTGGACAGTTTGCGAGATATTATTTTTTCAGAACAAACGGAAATCCACTCGGATTCTTATATTGGATCAGGAAGTGCCTGCGGGGAAAGAACAGGTTTTGCAGGAGCTTTTGCGTTACATGTCCTTATTACGAGGAATGCAGTAATGATGGGGAAATGAAATGATTTAGACAAAAAAGACGAAAAATGTCAGTTTTATTGACGAGAGGGGTATAAATATCCCTTGCAGGTATGGTATACTTAAAGCTGACCATAGCATCCGGGAGGAAACCATGCCAAAGGGAACAAATCAAAAACTGAAGCTATATTATTTAGGCCGTATCATGCTGGAAAAGACTGATGACGAGCATGCTCTGACAATGGCGGAAATTAAAAAGGAACTGGAAAAATATAATGTTACCGCAGACCGGAAGAGCCTGTATCGGATCAGTTTCTCGGATGGATTTATGCACTGGGTACGGACGTTCTGATACTTGGCCCGGAAAGCGTGGTTAACGGTTTTAAGGATAAGCTGAAAAGGCTGGGAGAGATGTATTCGTGACTGCCAGTGACTTTACAAAACCTGCCTGAAATAACAACTGAAGCATTCTGATATGGCCGGCACCGGCGGGGACTGACATGGAAAGGAGTGCTATCATGGAAAATCGAAAAGTCTTAAGTAAATTGCATATCGCGGCGGCATTATTCACATTCATGCTCGCCCTCCTCTTCCTGTCCGAAAGGGTATATGCGCAGGACATAACTCCCCCGTCCTTCCAGATAGACTTCATCGACGTGGGACAGGGCGATTCCGCGCTCGTGCAGTGCGATGGCCATTACATGCTCATAGACGGCGGGGATGCCTCCAAGTCGAGCCTTATCTATTCCTACCTGAACGCCCGGGCGATCAAATATATTGACATCATGGTGGCAACACATGAGGATGCCGACCACATCGGAGGGCTCTCCGGGGCCCTGAATTATGCAACTGTCGGGACGGCTTATTGCCCCGTTACTGATAACGACACCAAGGCTTTCAAAAGCTTCAAAAAATACCTCTCCAGCCAGGGGAAGTCTATAACCGTCCCCAGGGCCGGCGAAACTTTCAGCCTGGGATCGTCCATCGTGACCGTACTCGGCCCCATCTATAAAGAAACCAATGCGAACAACAATTCCATAGTTTTAAGGATCGTTTATGGAAACACTTCGTTCCTGTTCACAGGCGACGCCCAGACAGAGGAAGAGAATTCTGTCATATTCTCAGGACAGCCTTTAAGAAGCACTGTGCTCAAGGTGGCCCATCACGGAAGCGACTCCTCCACGGGATACCAGTTCCTCAGGGAGGTGATGCCCCAGTACGCCGTCATATCTGTCGGATCGGACAATTCTTATGGCCATCCGAATGAAAATGTGCTCAGTCGTCTCCGGGATGCAGGGGCAAGAGTTTTCCGGACCGACATGCAGGGTGACATCGTATGTACAAGCGATGGGAATACTGTCTATTTTGGAACTGCAAGGAACTTTGACGCAAATACTTTATCCGGCTCGGGAGCCGGACAGAACTCGGACGTGCAGGCGCTGTTCTTCGACAGCTCCTTCACTCCTTCCGGCAGCGCCTCTGAACGGTCGAATATCATCGCGGATCCCGCTCCGGTTGCCGAGACATATGTCCTGAACACGAACTCAAAGAAATTCCATCGCTCCGGATGTTCGAGCGTAGATGACATGAAGGAGAAGAACAAGCAGATATTTAACGGAACGAGGGACGAGGCAATCGCCATGGGATATGAGCCCTGCAAGCGATGCAATCCATAAACGACCCCAAATCATTTGCCGGTAACGTGAAAGGAACGGAGTTCTTTTCTATATACTTTTTTACACGGAGCTGTTTCCTGCAAAGAAACAGCTCCGATGGATTCCAGCCAAACACTACTTTATAGTGAGCGACAATATTAATTTCGTATAGCACATTGAAAATATCATATCGGAATCAAAACCTTATCAATGGATTTTTGTGCCATGTTTTTTCTGGCCAGCTTGTGCTCCATTCCAATCCAAAGCTGCTTGGAAGCAGAGTGTTGCTTTTTTCCGAAGTCAAACCGACATAGGGAAGCTATTTCTTCATTTGGATTGGCGAATTTACCAAAGAAGTTGGCCAAGGCGGATTTCAGCTCTTTAAGGCTCTTGAAGAACCTGTTGTGGGTGATCTCATGGCGCGCCTTC
>JAIKXO010000318.1 GCA_024684065.1 Lachnospiraceae bacterium | reverse complement strand
CTCTGTGCTTCTGTCAATGACCGACAACGTATTTATCATATAGGCGAACCGGGTCCCGAAGCCCTCGACCGATTCCAGGGTACAGTAATCCCTTGCAACGATACTGCCGGACCCCGCCGGTATGATATACACGGTCTGCAGATAATACGGTATGTTATCCTTCTCTCTGAGAAGAGACGTAGCGATCCTTATACAGCTGCCCGCATTATCAAGGGTATACTCCTCTCTTGTCTTGTCGTAAGCCCCGGACAGCTCTTCGTCAATGGAAGCTTCCACAGTATCCGGGCTTTCTTCCCGGTAGGCCACCTCGAGACAGTTCTCCGGATTATCCGGATCATCATAGATAGAAACAAAGCTTTCCTTCCCCGGTTCCGTTACCCTTTTGAGCGACTCATAATCATAGTCCATCTCAAAGCCGATCTCATCGTCCCTGATATGCTCGAATCTGACCGGCTCCTCCATGCCCTCCATCATAATGATCCCTTCAAACCTTTCGCCGTCCTGTCTTTTTGCCCCGGCTTCCTCCTCCGGTTCGGATACCTCCTCTGTGGTAACGGGATCTGACTGTTCTGTAACGGAAGCAGGCTCGGAAGCCTTTTCAATTTCTATGACAGGAGCCTCTGTCTCCGGCACGTCCGAATGTCCCATACTACAGCCTCCAAGCACCATAACCTGCAGCAGCACAAATGCGGATAACATAATTCTCGTAAAAACATTTCTCTCCTTCATATTGCCTCCTTATTTCCCCGGATATGCGGATGCTTCGGTATATTCCGGGTTGATATGAATTTAAATCTACTGTTATACTATAAATGATTTTAGTATAAAAATCAGTAAAAAAAAGCGTTTATTTGTATATTCGTTTACCCCGATTGTTCCGCGTACTTTATGATATGAACATGATATGCTATAATCTGGTCAGGATAAACCCCGGATTTCGAGAATTATAGAGTTCTGATCCGTCAGGATCACCGAAATGTGATCCACTCGGAACTTTGAAGGGTCCATATATGTGTACAAGATTCTATATTGAAAAAGAGAATGCTGAATTACAGGATATCATGGAGGCAGCCAAACGTTCCTCCCTCACTATGAAATTCTTAAAGAAAATGGCCAAGCCTCTCCTTACTTCCGGAGAGATCAGACCTGCTGATCTGGTTCCTGTGATAGCACCGAACCAGAAAGGGCAGAGAACCGTATTCCCAATGAAATGGGGATTTACCATGCCTAAAAGCAGTTCTCCTGTTGTCAACGCCAGATCCGAAACAGCATCAGAAAAGCCCCTTTTCAAGGAACATTGGCAAAAGCACCGCTGTATCGTTCCGGCCTCGTGGTACTTCGAATGGCAGCATCTCACGTCCCAAAACGGCAAGACAAAAACCGGCCGGAAATACCTGATACAGCCCTCCGGCTCTTCTATCACCTGCCTGTGCGGTTTATACCGCTTTGAAGATGAGCTTCCGGTCTTTACCGTCCTTACAAGAGAGCCGGGCGAAGAATTAAAAGAGATCCATGACCGCATGCCGCTCATTCTTCCCGTGGACATGATAGACGGCTGGATAAACACAGACGCAGACCCTGAAAAGCTTCTGTCCCTGTCACTCACGGATATGGTCTTCGAACCTGCAGACAAAGACTGAGGGGCGGAATATCAGCCGGTCAGCCATATTTTTCCCTCAAAAACTCAGTCATACGCTGTCCAAACATGAGATGCCCTTCCCTGGACAGATGGACACCATCGAAGGCCAGGGAGCAATTCCATTCCAGTGTATCAACGAAATCACAGCCCGATTCCTCTGCCACTTTTCTCAATGCCACGGAAAGCCTGCCATCCTCTGTATCAAATATTGGCTCTCCCGGGATCTTAACGCCAACCGGCGCGCAAAGCAGTACAGTCTTATGATGTAATGCGGAAAGAAACCTGCGCATCCGGTCCGCCACATAGCCTGTATCCGGTACCTGAAGATAATCGTTAGTCCCGAGCATGACAGCAAATATATCAGTCCGGATACTGTTTATCCTCTCAATGATCCATCCGGATGACGGAATACAGCGTCCGTTCATCCCGTCTATGGTGAAGGAAAACTCCCCGCGCAGTGAGTCCTCTACAATACTTGTCCAGATATCCTTCCCGGCATAACGTCCCTTAATATAATCCGCCGGATCAAATCCATAGGTATTGGAATCCCCGTAAAAATATAATGTCTTCATATCCTTATTCTAACATAATATAAAGGATATTTTTCAGGTAAAAAACTATGAATCTTTGATCAATTCCGATAACCGTGTCGTTTACACTGTCAGGGAACAGTTTAAGAACATTATTATTTACCGAAAAATCAAACCTGAGACCGCCCCTGTCATTGTCAGATGCTTACCCGAATATCTGTCCGGGCAGCTTAAGCTTCTCTTTCGGCGGAAATATCTTATCG
>JAIKXO010000288.1 GCA_024684065.1 Lachnospiraceae bacterium | reverse complement strand
GCTACATAAGCAGCAATAAAAGCCTACCAACCTATACTTTTTTGTATAAGCCAGAATCTCACGAAAAAATTTCCACCTGCGAGGTTTGCGCTGAAAAGCGCACCAACCCTTTCCATAAAGAAGGTTACTCCCCCTTGATTCCGCAGAGACGGATGATGCCATCCGCTCTGCGGAAATGAATTCAAGAAAAAACGGATGTAAGCATTATCCACACTTACATCCGCATATAATCGGAAATACAAAACAAAATCCGACCCGCACATACTCCCTCTTGTAAAGAAATCAGAAATCCGTTACAATAACGCTGTGTGTGCATCGCAGACCTGTTCTGTATCGGCGTGGTAATTATCCTACCATTCCCCTGCCCGTTGAAGCGCCAACTTCCTCGGGCGGTGCACCTAGCTATTTTTCTTGAATACTGTCTTTATTTTAACATACTTGCACTTATATGTTCAAGTATATTTTTATTTATATATTCTTATATATATTCCTGATAGAGGTAGAAAAAATGGCTTTGGACGGTATCATGATCGCGGCTCTGACTGATGAGCTGTCGAAAAAACTTACGGGAGGGCGCATTGTAAAGATCGCTCAGCCCGAGCCTGATGAGCTCTTTCTTACCGTTAAAAAGGCAAGGTCACAAAACGAATCCTTTACGCCTGAGGTTCAGGATGATTCCGGACATGTAGAAGGTGACGGATCATCTGACGATAAAGGACAATACCGCCTTAAGCTTTCCGCAAGCGCCACCCTTCCCTATGCGGCCCTGACCGATTCCAATAAGCAGAGTCCCATGACGGCTCCCAATTTCTGCATGCTTTTAAGAAAGCATCTTCAAAACGGGAGGATAACAGGTATCACACAGCCAGGGCTTGAGCGCGCCATTAATATTACCGTGGAACACTTAAATGAAATGGGCGATATCTGCCATAAGACCCTGATCATTGAGCTCATGGGAAAACACAGCAACATCATTCTGATAAATGAAGAAAATATGATCATAGACAGCATCAAACATATCCCGGCAATGGTAAGTTCTGTGCGGGAGGTGCTCCCCGGCAAGACCTATTTTATTCCCAAAACTCAGGAAAAACTCGATCCCCTGAGCCTCTCTCCTGACGAATTTATAAACGCCCTCAGGCAAAAGCCGATGAATGTCTCAAAAGCGCTCTATTCCGTCCTGACAGGTTTCTCGCCTCTCATCGCTAACGAACTTGTCTACCGGGCAGGAACGGATCCGGATATTCCTGCAGATTCATACTCTGAGGAGGAGCTTATGTCGCTCTTTCGCGAAACGGAGAAGCTCATGGATCTTACGCGGAATAATGACTTTACTCCTAATATCGTATATGAGGACAAACATCCTCTGGAGTTTTACGCTTTTATGCTTACCGTATATACCCGGACTCTAAATTCTTCGGATATTACTGTCTCAGATCAGGAAGGGAAATTTTCAGGAAAATATCATGCCCAGCATTTTGGCAGCGTGTCAGAAGTGCTCAATACCTACTACAGCGAGCGTGACTCTTACACAAGGATGCGCCAGAAATCCCAGGATCTCAGGAAAATTGTACATACACACATCGAAAGGAACGCAAAAAAGCTCGATATTCAGAAAAAGCAGCTTAAGGACACCGAGAAGATGGATAAATACAGGATCTATGGCGAGCTTATCAACACCTACGGGTATGATACGGCTCCCGGCAGCAGGGTCCTTAAGGCTGAAAACTATTATGACAATACTACTGTGGAGATCCCTCTTGATGAAACCCTCAGCCCCAAAGACAATGCCAAAAAATATTTTGACAGATACGCAAAGCTTAAGAGAACCAGGGAAGCAGTCTCCATACAGCTTAAGGAGACAGATGCGGAGCTCTCCCATTTAAATTCAATACTTACAAGCCTGGAACTGGCCGAGGATGAAGCGACACTTGGGCAGATAAAGGAGGAGCTTATAGAATCGGGATATATAAAAAGACATGATGTCTCCGGCAAAAAAGGGGCCCGGAAAAGAAACGCCCCAAAAAGCCGCCCCTTCCATTACAGAAGCTCTGACGGCTTTGATATCTACGTTGGAAAAAATAATTTTCAGAATGACCAGCTTACCTTCTCTCTTGCGGCAGGTAATGACTGGTGGTTCCATGCAAAGAAGATCCCGGGCTCCCATGTGATACTTAAAACAAACGGCGCCCAGGTCCCGGACAGAGCCTTCGAAGAAGCCGGAGCTCTTGCTGCTTATTATTCTAAGGGGCAGAACCAGGACAAAGTCGAGGTGGACTATGTTGAAAGGAAGCAGATAAAAAAGCCCTCGGGAAGCAAGCCGGGATTTGTCATATACTATACAAACTACTCTCTTACCGCTTCTACGGATATTTCGGCCCTCACCCTATTGGAGGAATGATATTCTGCGCACGATTTGCTTCACAAATCGGCGCGAAATATGTAATGATCCGATCAGAGATCGGATCGGCACGAACTGAAGTTCGTGCCTAAGCGCACGATTTGCTTCGCAAATCGGCGCATTAGTACAGGGATTTCGCCAGCTCCTTCACCGTGTCATAATCAAATTGCAGGCAGGCTTTCTTAAGCTTTTTGACTTTGGCTTCCACCCGGTCCGGAAGTTCGTATCCCTCAAGCTCCTTAAGAATCTCCTCAATGACATCGATATCCATATCCCTTGCGGCCCTGTTAAGCCTGTAAAAAGCGTCGTTTAAAAAGTTTTCATCCGCTTTCCGTCCTGATCCGGAACCGGTCTCTTCCTGCACTGCATCGTAACCTGATCCGGTGCGTTCCTGCTCTTTCGCTGCATCGTAACCTGACCCGGACCGTGTCTTTTCCTGTTCTTCCTTTTCGGAAAGAATGCCTGAAATATTCTCAGAAAGCTTTACGCAGGCTTCCATAAAAGTCCGCAGATTTTGATCGATACAGGCCAGATCCTTATTGTTTCCCGCATTTTCAAGCTCCTGGGCCCTTTCTCCGAGATCATGCGCTCCTATTATCCTTAATGAGCTCTTCATAGCATGTATCTTTATCGTATAATCCTTAAGGTTTCCGGAATCATATAAAGTCTCGATCTCGTCGGCCTTTTCGGTAACCGTAGCGCAAAAAAGCCCCAGCATGGATATATAGTTTTCCAAAGTGCCGTTGTTTTCTATCCCCTGCCATACATCCAGCTTCCCTGATCCGTCCAGTTTCTCAAGCAGGCTCCTGTCTTCTGACCTGACACTGTCC
>JAIKXO010000287.1 GCA_024684065.1 Lachnospiraceae bacterium | reverse complement strand
AGCCGCGGGAGTATATGAGGACACGATCAGGATAAGCGTCGGAATAGAAGACAGGGAAGACCTCATAGAGGACTTTCTGAATGCCGTGAATGAGAGCCGTGTATGAGGGGGAATACGGTAAAAATAACCCGGCAGGCTATTGAGGATATCATAGGACATTCTCTTTTGGCATATCCGTCAGAGTGCTGCGGGCTTATCTTTACAGGGCGTCCGGCAGGCGGAGAGATACTGATCGATGCCTCAGCGGAAATGGAAAAAGGAGAGAATACGGCGGATCATTATGCGATGGATCCGTTTGAGCTTGTCGAAAAAGAAGATTTATACAGACACATGGGTTATGAGGTTGCCGGGTTTTATCATTCACATCCTGACAAAAGGGATGTTCCCTCAAAGGAGGATGAAGAGCTGATGATCCCGGGGATGATATACCTGATCGTTTCGATAATTCATGGCCGGTATTTTGGTTTTTCGGCATGGACGAAGGAGCGCGCATGTGATGCCGCGTTAAAGCTTAGGTTAAAGGAGACTGAAGAATGAAAGTGATCATATCCGCAACGCTTCGGTCATTTTTTGAACGAAACACGGAAGCAGAGGTTACGGGAAATACGATCGAAGAGATACTGGCCGGACTGACCGACCGGTTTCCGGAGGCACAAAAAGGGCTTTATGATGATGAAGGGAAGCTCCGTGGATTCATAAGGGTGTTTGCCGGAGACGAGGATATGACCGATCAGTCAAGGCATAAGGAGGCCCTTTCCGGCGTATCGACTGTTATGCTTCTCCCTTTTGTTGCGGGCGGAGCCCCGGAGGAAAAGCTTATCTCCGATGAAAGGATCAGGGGAATAAGTCTTGACGACAGGGATATAGACCGTTTCAACAAGCACCTTCTCCTCAGGGAGATCGGAGTGAAAGGGCAGAAGAGGATAAAGGCGGCAAGGGTTGCCGTCATAGGGGCGGGCGCGCTCGGATCTCCGGTAATACAGTATCTGGCAGCTGCCGGTGTCGGGACGATAAAGGTTGTCGATCATGATCTTGTAACTTCCGGGAATCTTCAGAGCCAGGTGATCCATACGTCCAGGGATGTCAAGCGCCCCAAGGCGGCTTCCGCAAGGGATACGATAAGAAATATAGACAGGAACATCGAAGTTATAGCGGAAAATCAGATGCTTACCAACGAAAATGCCTCTTCTGTCATAGAAGGCTATGACCTGGTGATAGACTGTACGGACAATTACAAGGCAAGATATCTGATAAACGACGCATGCGTGCTTGCCGGGATCCCGCTTGTGTATGCGGCAATATACCAGTATGAGGGCCAGGCCGCGATCTTCGGTTATGAAGACGGCCCCTGTCTCAGATGTCTCTATCCGAAACCGCCGGAACCGGGCCTTGTCCCGACATGTGCGGAAGGAGGCACGATAAGCCCTCTTGGAGGAATAATCGGAAGCATACAGGCAAATGAGGCACTGAAGCTTATTATCGGAGCAGGAGAACATCTGAGCGGTAAACTTCTTACTGTCGATACGATGTCACTTCATTCGGGACTGTTAAAGGTAAAAAAGGACCCGCGATGTCCGCTTTGCGGAAAGATCCCGACCATTACACAGGTAGAGGATATCGATTATGAGGAGCTCTGCGGACTTAAGCAGGAAGAGGACAATGCGGCGTCTGTGGAGGGTGTGACTCCCGAGGAGCTGGCCCGCAGGATAGAAAACGGTGAGATGCTGACGATAGTGGATGTCAGGGAGCCGCACGAAAGGGCGATCGTCAAATTCCCGGATGCGCTTGTCATCCCCATCGGACAGCTTGTAAGAAGACAGAAGGAGCTTGATCCCGAACTGGATACGATCTTCATCTGCAAGGAAGGAAAAAGGAGTATCCTCGCGATAAATACACTTCGCGAAGCAGGATATAAAGGGCCGCTGTACAATTTAAAGGGTGGAATGGATGCCATGAAGGACATCATATTCTCAAATGAGATCGGCGGACTGTAAACAGGAAAAATGAGTTTTAAAAGGAGGACCATCTAATGGCGAAGGAAACGGAAAACACATCAACAGGCATAAATGCGCTTCAGGCAAAGGCCGCATATAATCTTGCCAATATTACAAAAACAAAGCCTCAATTCGGGGCGCTTACCCCAAGGTGGCTTACAAAGTTCCTGGAGTTTAAGGGACTTGAAACGGGAATATACCGTGTGAACAGGGTTGTGGAAGGGGATACCCCTCTTGATGTCCTTTGCTCTCAGACGAAGAAAAGCGATATCATTCCCGACGGTTTTGTTGAGTATGAGACAGAGCCCAGGGAATACGTGCTTAATTCCATCTCTACCATAATCAATGTAAACACTGCGGTAGAGGATGTTTACAGCGTTCCTTACGATCAGGTCAAGGAGCAGCTTGCGCTTGCCATAGAATCACTCAGGGAGCGCCAGGAGAGCCAGCTGATCAATAATGATGATTACGGACTTCTTAAAAACGTGGCGGATTCACAGCGTATCCAGACAAGGAAAGGAGCTCCTACTCCGGATGATCTTGATGAGCTCATTTCAAAGGTATGGAAGGAGCCTTCGTTCTTCTTAGCCCATCCCAGGGCTATCGCGGCTTTTGAGAGAGAGTGCACAAAACGCGGAGTACCGCCTGTAGTTGTCAACATTGCCGGCGGAACATTCCTGACCTGGAGAGGGATACCTGTGATACCTACTGACAAGCTGCTTGTTGACGGGTTAAAGAACCCGACCTCGGAAAGCGGAAAGACCAATATCCTGCTGCTTCGTACAGGCGAGGCAAAACGGGGAGTCGTAGGCCTGTTCCAGGCGGGTCTTAAAAATGAACATTCAAGAGGTCTGTCGGTCCGTTTCCGCGGAATAGACGATAAAGGAGTTGCATCCTACCTGTTGTCTCTTTACTGCTCTGCGGCCATCCTTGCCGATGATGCCATAGCCGTGCTTGAGGACGTGGAAGTGGGTGAATACTATGATTATGACTGATCCCTTTGCCATATCTGAGGAGGCCTTCGGCCTGCCGGGAGCTTCTGAGCTTACCGCCCTTGCAAACGCGATGTTCCCTGATCTGACAGAGGACATTTCATCTTCGCAGGCCGGTTCACGGATATCGGAGACTTCGGCTTTAGCAGGGGCTGATATGCCCGGGATCTCTGCCGTAGCGGAAGACGGTATAACGGAAAACTCCTTTTTTGAGGCGGCTGAGGCTTCATTGTCCGCAGTATCCGGGAACGGATCATTTCCGAACGGTTATGCGGCTGAGGATTTTGACTGGGAGAATCCGTTTTCGTATTTAACCGGGGAAGAGCCGCAAAGAACTTACGCTCCGGCCGTACAGTCAAAGAAAGAGGCCGCTGAAAGCGACAGGAGGACAGACATCCGGACTTCCCTTAAGGATGCGGATATTCCGGAGCCTTCCGTGAATAATGAGAGAACCTCTTCAAGGGATGACAGCATACGTATCGGAAGTAAGACCCTGTCGCAGATCAGGAGCGATTTTCCGATTTTATCGGAAATGATAAACGGGAACAGGCTGGTATGGCTTGATAACGGGGCTACGACCCAAAGACCGAAGCAGGTCATAGACAGGATTAAATATTTTTATGAGCATGAGAATTCAAACGTCCACAGGGGCGCGCATGCCCTCGCAGCCCGGTCTACGGATGCTTATGAAGGAGCAAGGGATATCGTAAGAGATTTTATCGGGGCACCGTCTTCGGAGGAAATAATCTTCGTGAGAGGTACGACCGAAGCGATAAATCTGGTGGCAAACGCGTATGTCCTGCCAACGCTTGCGCCCGGTGACGAGATCATAGTGTCAATACTTGAGCATCATGCCAATATAGTGCCCTGGCAGCTTATCGCCCAGCAGACCGGAGCCGTCTTAAAAGTGATCCCCTGCGATCAGACGGGGCAGCTTATTATGTCTGAATATGAGAAGCTGTTTACAAAGCGGACAAAGTTCGTGGCAGTAACACATGTCTCAAATGTGCTCGGAACAGTGACGCCAGTTGAGGAGCTGATAGCGACGGCCCACAGTCACGGTGTGCGTATCCTTATTGACGGGGCACAGTCCGTGGCCCATATTCCGGTGAATGTCTCATCGCTTGACGCTGACTTTTTTGTATTCTCGGGCCATAAGATCTTTGCTCCTACGGGAATAGGCGCGCTGTACGGAAAGAGAGAGCTTCTGGAGGAAGCGAGGCCCTATCACGGCGGCGGTAATATGATAGCTGACGTTACATTTGAGCGGACCATATACAATGACATCCCGAACAA
>JAIKXO010000247.1 GCA_024684065.1 Lachnospiraceae bacterium | reverse complement strand
AAGCTCCGTCACAGTACCCTCAGTTATGGTCATGGACTTATCCTCAGTCTCGACTGCTGCCGCCTTAAACTCCTCAACCTGCGGGCTTTCCCTGTTATCCCCGGCGTTTTCAGCAAAGCCTGGAGGCATTGTACATCCGGCCGCAAGAAATGTCAGCAATATCACTGCCGGAAAAAATGCTGCTCTGTATATCCTGCCTTCTTTCATGCTCTCCTGCTTCCCCCCTTTTCACCTTTTACGGTAAATACCGGAAGTGTCCGTTCATTATCATGAGCTGTGATGATGTTTTCCTCACATGCCGTCCGCATCAGGATGCCTTTAAATTTACCGTTATAGGTGTAAAGACCGGGCATATTTATATATGGATGCCACTTGCCGTCACCCCAGGCAAAGTCGATATTTTCCGTCATATACTGTTTGCAGTACTGCTGGCAGATATAACCTTTCCCATACAGTTCTCCCGTTATCTCCTTCCACCGTTGCTCCGTATATTCCCGTCCGGCCGCGTAAATTCCCCTGGAGGCATAAGCATCCATCGGTTTAAGCATGAAATCATCCTTTTTCTCCCGTACCTCATCCAGTGTAATATATCCGGATGCAAACTCTGTCGTAAAAGGTATGTGCGCCTTAACAAAAGCCTGTTCATCCTCCGGAAGGAATGACCGTGTTCTGTCATGATGAAGTACATAGAACAGCCATTTTGTATGAATGATCTGGGTTGCGAAGGCCCCTGCGATAAATACGGCATCATCCCGTACAGCATTCAGAAAATCACCGACCTCCGAATAACCTGCCATGATATCCGCCGTTACCGCTCTCCGGTAGATGGCATCGATCCGGTTTCCTGAGGCGGACATAAGGGATCCCTCCTTATATTTCAATGATCTGATATCACATATCTCGCAGTTAAACCCTGCATTCTGGAAACGTCTCTCAAATTCCTCAAATTCTCTCAACGTGGCATTTTCAAGAAAATCAACTATGGCTATATTCGGATTTTCTTTTTTCTTATGATACCCGTCATACAGGTCCAGAAATGTCTTAACCCAGGAATCAAACAGCTCGAACGGTTCAAGTTCAAACTGTCTGATAACCGACTGATGCGCCGGATTATGGACTAATGCCCTTCGCATTTCCAGATCTCTTAACATAGCCGCCGTCCCGTCAGTATTGATCTCGCAGAATTGAAATTCTCCTGTGTCCTCATTATAGAACAGATCCATGCGCATGATGGGCAGAACTCCGTCATAAGGCGCCTTAAGCAGGATCAGTTCCTCCAGTTCTTTCGAAAAAGGAAACAGCTTCCTGTAGTCTTCATGGTCACGATACTCCCTGATAACCCTCCCGAATATGCTATGGGTCATTTCCGCTATACTTCTGAAATGTTCTATGGTTTCTTCATCAAACACCTTCGGAATATGTGCTGTTTTATCGAGAACACCGTTCCAGTTGAGCTGAGAATGCTCGAGGTCTGTTTTTGTCTCAAGCGCCCCTTTACGATTTTCCTCCATATGTGAATCAATATGTTCTTTATATGCATTAAATACCTGATCCTTAAGCCTCATCTTTCTTCCCTTTCTGTCTTCCGCAATCGCTGTCTTTATTATACTCAATAACAAAACGGCTTACCGTTTCGTTATTGAGTCCGCGCAGGCCGCGTGCCTCAAAGCGGCTGATTTCCTTATGCGGCCGGCCGCATCATGTTATATACGAAACATCTTTTTAAGTATTATATCAGGGATCTCATTAATTCCGCCATACTTAATGACAACCTCCTTTTGCCTGTCACTGTTTATAAAAGGCTTATTTATGTTTTGCAATATTATATTTTGCAATATATATTTTGTCAAGAAAAAAGTGTTTTTGAAAAAACACTTTTTTTATGGCCACACGACCGGGACATATCGGAAAAACACGGATATGCGTAACACCGGATCGTTTCCGGCTACCGGTTTGATATCCCGGTCATGTATGTTATGAAGCAGGCAAAGTCGCCGATCCTTTTTCTTTCCTCTCCCAGTTCGGTCCTCCAGGTATTATCAACCCCTTCCCTTTCGGCGATCCGGGAAAGAATATTCAGAGAATCGATGAATACGTCGTGAGCAAGTGTCCTGCCCCTGTCCTCCTCCATCTTCTCCTCAAAGCTCATAAACTCCCAGCGGTTACGGATATCCGTATACTCTGCCGCTTTTTTCAGACAGTCATTCCAGAAGTCCATCTTGTCTTCAAGAGAGCATTTCCCGACACAGAGCGCCATCTTTGTGTAGATCCGTAGCGCATTCTCTATCTTAAGGATGGCTCCCGCCTTACTTTTAAGATAGTTTTCGTAGGTGTTGATCATATTTAAAATGCTCCTCCGAGATTATCAAGCGTATCTGCCACGACCAGACAGTCTCCCCCGGCATGTGACAGTACAAAAGACAGTTCGCTTTTATGAAGAGCTATCCTTCCGTCGGTAAACGGCCTTCTTTTGTCAAATGCGGTCAGAATGCCGCGTTCAAAAGGATAAGCGCCTCTTCTTGTCCTGCCCGCTCCTTCATTATCTGAAAGACCTTCACCGCCGATAAAGCCCACGGTGGAAAAAAGCATAGTCCATCTTCCGCTCTGACGGTCCTTTTCATGCAGGGATATCCAGGCCGTCGTCTTTTCACAGACCGCAACGATAAGAAGCCTTGAAACCATACTGCTCTGCGGCAAAGCTGCTACCCAGTCAGGGGAAAATTCGTTATCCGTATGATCAGAGCCGGTTTCCTGTCCTCTGTTATCGGATACTTCCCCCTCATTTACCGCAGAAGGGCTTGCGGGATCTTCCCCATGAGAAAAAGCGTCCCCGGTGCATATGGTCAGCTCCTTATCAAGACCGGTGTCCTTAAGGATCCCTCTCAGCACATCGTTGGCTCCGTAAATCTCAAGCTTACCGCCGCTTAAGCGGGCTACCTTATAACCCATCAGCAGTCCCCTGAACCCGGCGCTTGAAAAATACGGTACCCCGGTCAGATTCAGCCTGACAACTTTGCTGCCGTGGCAGGCCTCGATCACCTGTTCCGAAAAATCCTCACCACACGTTGCATCTACTTTTCCCTCTACCGATAAGATCAGAATATCACCATCTGTAGTTTAATTAATTTTCATTTCATCCCTCCAGCATAGTATGAGTCGGATCTGCCCCTGCTCTTATCTGGCCCGCTCATAAATCCTGTTTCATCCGGGCTGTCAGATATACGTTGTTTTTCCGCATATACGACACAGCGGAGGCGTTTCGTCCGGTCCGTTTTGATCCGTTATCCGAAAGACTCAAGGATCATAGTCCATAAGTTTGTCAGGCAGGCATTTATGCTTTCCGCCACTTCAGATTCTTCAGGCTCCTCCTTAGGCTGTACCGTCTCCACAGCGTCATATTTATCCTTCAGTTCATCGTATCGGGCTATTGAGCGGTCAAACATGCCGAAAAGATCCGCTTCGGAGATCATCCCGTCCTCATTGGTATTAACTCCATCGAAAGTAAGATCGTATCTCTCGGGCGGATTATCCGGTGAAAGCACCGCACTGTTACGGATCTGGTCCGTACTGCGGTACATAAGATTCACCCTGTACCATGCCTCACCGTCCTTATCCCTCCAGCGTTCGAACAAAAGCTTTACTCCGATGGGGGTCTTTGTCTCAATGCTGTCCGGCAGAGTATAGGGCTCCACTCCCAGTGCGCAGAGAGTGCCAAGTACGGTGCAGTCATGGGCACAGAAGAAGCTGAACTTCCTCTTCTCGTTCTTAAGCTCGCCCTCAAGCTCCTGTAAGAGCGGATGTGTGATATTAACAGCCACCATCGGCGCTCCATGCTTCAGTTCCAGATATCTGGTCATGAAACCGCCTATGGCTGCCCAGTCTTCTTCCGCAAGATCATGTCCGAAAGCCGCCTTTACAGCATCGGGTTCTTCATAATATTGCAGGACCAGCGCATCGGCCACCTGGCTGGCGGTTTTTATGGCGCCGGTTAAATCCGGCTCCTTGTCAGCTTCCATGGTATAGCCGGATCCGTCAGTAAGCAGGTCTCCGTATTTTCCGCTTATGTATGCTTCGCTTTCCTGCATGTCAACGGTATCCATGATAAGCCTGATGGCATCCCGTGTCTCGTCGGCGATGCCTTCAAAGCCGGTTTCCCCGCCCATTGCAGCTACCTGCCAACAAGCATCCTCCGCATAGCTTTCTGAATAAAATTTCAGGTTGGGCTTCATAAAATCCCCGGCACTGTCAGACTCGGCGGGATATTCCACCGTTATATCCGTAAGAGGAAGCATTCCCGCGGCAAAATACCTGGCTGTGGCCCGGCAGCGCTGCTTGTCCCTGGCATTGAAACGTACCTCTCCTTCTTCGGGAATGCTGTTTTCAGCGATCAGACCTTCCTTATCCAGCCACTTTCTGAAATACTGGCCCATGTTTGTCTCCTGGATGCCGCCGTTTATGGTCAGTTCACTGGAATTTGCCGTCCACTCTATCCACGAATGCGGTGTGAGCTCCTGGGGAACGGAACCGTTACTTGAGAGCGGCGCCCGCAGATTATGCCGGCTCAGCACGACAACCTGCTCTAACGTATATTCATTCTCTGTCCCGTTCTCCTTTGCAAATGCTGACAATGTACTTAAGATAACCAAAGTGAGCGTCAACATCACCACATTAAAAGTTTTTTTCATTTTGCCCATCCTTTCTGCGCCGATCTGCGCAGCAATTCTTATAAAGCTGTTTTTTTTACGAGTTAATGATACAATGATGTGAAGATCAAAAGTGATATCAAGCATGGGTTCAGGCTTTTGACCCTGATATCGTACAATACTATAATAAATAAAAAATATGCTGTAAAGCTGTTTTTTTGCTGATCACACGGTATAGGACATGACGCTTTTAAACGACTATCTTAAAGAAAAATATGGCTGTAAAGTCTATAAGCTCGCCTTATCCGCAGATGTTTCCTGCCCTAACAGGGACGGCACCCTGTCGGACAGGGGTTGTACCTTCTGCTCCGAGGGCGGCTCCGGAGAGTTTGCGGCACAAAGATTACTGCCGATCCCCGACCAGATCACGGAAGCAAAATCACGGGTGTCTCAAAAGATAAAGAACGGGAAATATATCGCCTATTTCCAGAGTTTTTCCAACACCTACGCTCCTGTAGCGTATCTGCGAAAAATTTACCATGAAGCGATCGGGCCAGAAGAGATAGTCATCCTTTCAATCGGCACCAGGCCGGATTGCCTTGGTGATGATGTCATTGAGCTGCTTAAGGAAATAAATCGCATAAAACCGGTGTGGGTGGAGCTTGGTCTGCAGACTGTCCACGATTCCACTGCAGAGAGGATCAACCGCTGCTATCCTCTTTCAGTTTATGATGACGCGCTCTTACGTCTTAAAGATGCCGGCATCGATGTCGTTACCCATGTAATACTGGGGCTTCCCGGGGAAACGGAGCAGATGATGCTTCAAACGGTGAAGTATGTTGCAAATTGCGGGGTTTTCGGCATAAAGCTCCAGCTCCTCCAGATCTTACGCGGTACAGCCATGGCTAGAGAGTATTACAACGGAAACGTTCACGTCATGGCTCTTTCCGAATACACGGATCTTATAAGAAAAGCCGTTTCCCTGATCCCGGATCATGTAGTTATCCACCGTCTGACCGGCGACGGACCAAAAAATCTTTTGATCGCCCCTTCCTGGAGCGCAGATAAAAAAAGAGTCATAAATACACTGTACCGGGCTCTTTACGGTCAGTAAAGGGCGAAGGCCCGCAAACAATTCAGCAGGAAACGGATTTTGCGCGTTTACTATAAGATCAGAGCTTTTTTCTGAGAAACATTAAAAGCTGCTCCCTCGTGGTGGATTTAAGGATATATCCGTCCGGCTTCAGTTCCATGACCCTTTCAACTGCTTCCTTGGTTCCGATGCCGGTCAGAAAGATCACCGGGATGCCCGCCGTCGCAGGCTCCTGCCGTAACATCTGAAGCACCTGCGGTCCGTCTACTACAGGCATTTCATAGTCGAGGAGAATAAGGTTCACCTTTTCCTCCTCCGGGACCTTGAGAAGGAAGGATATTGCCTGCATTCCGGCAGTCACGATATCCACACGGTAGAAGTCCCTGATCCACTCCCGGACCATTTTGGCAAAGGAAGGATCATCATCCACGATAAGGATCCTGCGTTTTTCACCGGCTTTTCCGCTGCTTGAGACCGCCTTCTCTATGGTCTCTTCCAGAAGATTCATATCCACAGGACGATTAAGCCATAAATGATCCCTTATGATCGGAACCTCACCGGACAGGTCATCATACTGCTGCTTATCCCCTATGAGGATCATGCTCCTGCCCTTTTCCATCACCGTCTCGCTGATGAGATGTAAAGTCTTTTTCCTTGCGTTATCACCCGTAATATCCGCGGGAAGGTAGAAAATGAACAGATGAGTATGTCCGGCTGAGAGCCGGACCCGGTCCTCCAGCTGATCGGTGACCGTTGTAACCTTATAACCCATATCGGCAAGCTTCCGTTCAATACCCTTTACTATCACACTGTACTGAAACATTATTATGACTACTTCTTTAACATCCGCCGCATCCATGTTCATAACTCCTTCCGGTAAAAACTTCAGGCAATTCCGGCCTTGACAGCCTTTGCAGCCTCTTTTTGTATATCCTGATCATACGACAGCAACGGGGCTTCATCCTTCCCCCGCATCCTTCGGTCAATGTAATTTTTAGTAAGCCTGACGATAAGGGGCGTCTGGGCTATGATCCCGATCAGGTTGGGGATCATCATCAGACCGTTAAACGTATCCGAAATATCCCAGGCAAGATTGGATTCCATCACTGCCCCGAATATGATCAGGCCGATAAATACCAGGCGATATATCCTGCCGCAGGCCACTCCGAGCAGGTACTCCGTTACCTTGGTTCCGTAATAGGACCATCCCATGACCGTCGTGAACGCAAACAGCGTGATCACAAAAACGACAAACCACTCCCCGGAAACCCCTAAAGAGTTCCCGAATGCTTTGGCTACAAGTGTCGCGTCATTGACGCCCTCTTTTATGAGTCCCGTTTCAAGGTCAATGGCTCCGGAGCTTAACACCACAATGGCAGTCATCGTGCAGATCACCATAGTATCAAGAAAAACCTCCGCGATCCCCCACATGCCCTGCCTGACCGGCTCCCGTACACAGCTGTTTGAGTGGACCATAACGGAGGAACCGAGACCCGCCTCATTTGAAAAGACCCCTCTTTTGCATCCGTTTTTTATCGTATTGAACGCGATCTGAACTGACGTCCCTGCAATGCCCCCCTTGACCGCATCGGGCCCCAGGGCAAACTTAAATATCGAAGAAAACACCAGGGGAAGCTTTGTGATATGAAGAAGTATCATAACAAGGCACCCTATAATGTATGCTATTGACATAAAAGGTATAAGTTTCTCGGAAACAGCCGCAAGCCGTCTGAATCCTCCCAGGATGATGATCGCCACCGTTATCATAAGGACGATTCCGATCGTCCAGTCAACCCTTGGCGCCCCCAGAAGTATTTCATGATTAGCATCCGGAAAGAAGGTTGCCTCAAAATTTATGGTGATCTTATTGATCTGCGCCATATTACCGATACCAAACGATGCCAGTACCGTAAATACGCAGAAAATAACACCTAAGATCTTCCCAAGTCCCTTGCAGTGTTTTATCGAGCCGAGGCCGTCCTCCAGATAATACATGGGGCCTCCCGACCACGCGCCCTCCGAATTGCGCCGCCTGAAATAAAGCCCCAGCACATTCTCGGAGTATTTCACCATCATTCCGAGAAAGGCCGCGACCCACATCCACAGCACGGCTCCGGGCCCGCCCGCGCAGATCGCCGTGGAAACGCCCGCAATATTTCCCGTACCGATGGTCGCGCAGAGAGCCGTACAAAATGCCCGAAACTGTGAAAGCGCACCGGCATCATTGATGATCCGCCCCTCTCCGTTTATGACCCCAAACGTTCTGCTCCACCAGTGCTTAAGATGCCTGATCTGAAAAACTCCCGTGATCACCGAGCATATAAGTCCGGTTCCGAGAAGCAGCGAAAGCCCGAAGGTCCCCCATGCAAAGGAGTTGACCGCGTCATTTATCCTTACTACCGTTTCCATCTTTTATCCCAGTATCTCACAATATACAAGTGTCTGATTTATCATCTGGTAAGCCACCTCTCCGAAGGTAACGGGACCGGAATAGGGCGGTGTCTTTTTGCCGTTAAGATCCCCGTACAGATAATTCAATATACAGTTACAGGAGAAAACAGGATTACGGGCACCTGCCGCATCTATACTTTTTTTGAATTCTGCGGCATACTCCCTGACCTGTACGGCAAAACGGTATTCGATGTTCCGAAATACAGGGGCATAAAAACTTACTGTCCCGTTTTCCACGCTTTTTACGGAGGTATTGATATATGCGCCGTTATAATCCGCTACAAGAGGCATCCTTGTATCTATCCCCTTCTTTTCGATATAATCCGCCAGATTGACCTCCTGACCGTTTACCGTACATTTTGTGACACTCAGTTCATTATCATAAAACCTGATCACCGGATCCGTCTTATCATCCGTAAAGATATTGATCATGGCGCTCTTCCCCTCCGGAAGCTTAATATACATCACAACGGCTTTATCGGTATAGGACTCCCCTTTTGTTCCGTCATACACCCTTATCTCACCGCCCTCTTCCAGGTCGGCGCCCGAGATCCAGCCTATGACAGGATGCATTAAAAGCTCCTCAACATCCGGCGCTTCTCTTGAATATTTTGTCGCGACCTCCGAGCTGTAAGGCATGATGAGCATGGTAAGGCCATTGTCATAGCACTCCTCAACGACCTGAAAAACATTGTACTTTCCATAGACCGCTACCCTGAATTCCTCCGCGTAATCGATCTCATTCACAAAAAGCCTGTCTTTGGTCAAGATGCCCCCTTCTTCGCTGATAAAATACGGTGTTGTCCCCCCGATCCAGTTTCCTTTCGGGAGCTTCCTTAAGAGCGAATCATCCGCAGCAATATGTAAGACCTTTCCTTCATTTATCAAAGCAACCGTCTCTTCCAATGTAATAAGCATTTCCAAACCTCCTCCGATTTATATTGATTTTAAATTATTTTCTTTTTCAAAGTGCCGCTATATTTGCGAGGTCGACCTTCGCAACGATCGGATACTTTGAAAGAAACGCTTCCATATCCTTCATGCACGCGTCAATACTTCCCGCATCCGCCTGCAGTCTTTTCTGCATTTTTGAAATCAGCATGTTAAAGGCAAGATTTGTCGATGTATATCGTAACTCCCCCTTCAGAATCCTCGTGATCTTTTCCTGCACAACCGCATCCATAATGACTCCTCCTTTCTGTGGCTGTATACGAATCAATCGTCTTTTAACGCCTACCCGGTCTGTTTTTAAGACCGGATCAAGTCCAATATCCCTTCATAGTCTAACATATCAACCTTTTCCCTGATAAGCTTAAATCTCTCTATTTCAGAATCGGGTATGGCATATGGCTCGATCTCTTTCATTATTTCATCTGCCATATCGCAGTCCATGGCCTCGGCTGCCTCCCTGAGGCCTTCGTATATGCTTTCCATAAGGAACTCATCCGCTACCGGCTTGCCTGCGCCCTCTTCACCG
>JAIKXO010000246.1 GCA_024684065.1 Lachnospiraceae bacterium | reverse complement strand
CGGCAGAGGCGCCCACAAAGCCTCTGAGGCAGGGGAGCGCAGGCTTTATACGACCCTTTCCTTATTCTCGTTTGCCGTTATACCGTTAGTCATGCTTTCAAGAAATTATCTCGGGGTGCATACCTTTGCCGATGTTGTCACGGGACTTGCCATTGGTATCGTGATCCTTATCCTTACGGACCGGATGCTTTCCGTCATGGATAAGGCAGGGGAAGAGCAGACGGACACCGGAAAAAGGTGCGAAAATAGTCTTGAGCTTATTTTCTGCATAACAGCCAGCGTGATAGTATTTCTCCCAATGCTCAGGTACGGATGTCTTTCCAATGCCGGAGGAGCATACGGCCTTATCTGGGGAATATTTTTTGAACGGAGGTTCGTATCCTTTAAGACAGATGCGTCGCCCCTTAAAAAGACTGTCCGCTTTCTTCCGGGGGCAGCGGTTGTTTTCTTCTGCTTTACCTCGGGAACTCCGGTCATGGCACATATAGTCCCGGAGAAATACGCAGGGTTCTTTTTACAGGCCTTTGCGGGATTTTTTATCATGTTCCTTTATCCCGCGGTATTTAAGGCTTGGGAAGAGGGAAAATATCAAAAAAGGATAGCTTACGTCACTGCCTCACTTTTGCTTATACTGATCACAGCGGGGTGCTTTAAGATGATAAGAAACATGTATGCGGAATCGGAGAACGGGAAAATAAAGATCATAGCCCACAGGGGATACAGCGGCGCGGCTCCCGAGAATACGCTCTCAGCCTTTGCCAGGGCTGTAGAAGCAGGACCTGACATGATAGAGACGGACGTCCAGATGACAAAGGACGGGATCCTGGTTCTCTTTCATGACGACGATATCGGAAGGATCACCGGATGTACGGGACAGATATCCGATTATACCTACGAGGAGCTCTTAAACATGGACTTCGGAGCCTGGTTCGACGAAAATCAGAGCTTTAAAGGAGAGAAGATACCGACGCTTGCGGAAGCGCTTGAACAGATAAGAAAGAGCGATCTTTCAATATACCTTGAACTTAAGGACATTTCCGGAGCCGCAGGCTTAAGCGAAGAACAGAAAGAAAAATTTCCGGAGATGGTAGCCAAAGAGGTTGATGAGCACGGGATGAAAGGGCGTATCATTTATGCCTCCTTCCAGTATGATTATCTTAAGAAATTCAAGGCGCTAAGCAAAAAGAACAAAACCCTCTTAAATACGGTGGAAGGGGATGCGGGTATACTCCTTAATGAATATCCCTCGGATTACTACGGTATGGGCAGGGATGCAGTGTCCGGAGAAGCCGTTGAAAAGCTCCATGAAGCCGGTAAAACAGTCTATGTATGGACAGTAAATACGCCGGAGGATATGCAGAGCGTAACCGATCTCGGCGTTGACGGTATCGTAACGAACGAGCCGGAAATGGCATTAAACCTGTATAACACCGCAGGACAATGAGGCACAGCAGACTGTTTGTTGTTTGCCTTGTATTGAAAAAAATACCGGTATATTGTATTGGCTGGTTCAGAGATTTTGCAAAATCCGCGGTTTAGTGGAAACAAAATGGTCGTAAAGAAAAAGCTTTCATATATTCAGGAACTATAATCCGTTTCATAAACGGAACCAAACAGCAATATCACGGTGCTCACGATTTTCGTGGTGTAAGACCCGGAATACCCGCCGGAATGCCCGTAAAAAGGACAGGCTTGATTTTAAATAGCAGATATATTATACTAGTTTGGAGTTTGGTTAACTGCGTTTTTTGAAATTAATAAAGTCGTAAAGTAAAAACTTTACAACATATGAACCGCAGTCCCTTATATAGACCGAACCGAAGCAGGCATATTATGACACAGGATTTTCACGGTGTACGGTTTTGAAAAAAGTGATCACATACGGCTCCTTTGACCTCTTCCACAAAGGGCATTACCAGCTGTTAAAAAGAGCAAAGGGCCTCGGCGACTATCTCATCGTAGGAGTAACCACCGAACATTACGACCAGATGCGGGGGAAGCTCAATCTCATAGATCCCATCATGACGAGGATGGATAACGTAAGAAAGACGGGCTTTGCGGATGAGATCATAGTCGAGGATCATGAAGGCCAGAAGATCGAAGACATTCAGAGATACGGAATAGACGTGTTTACCCTCGGAAGCGACTGGGACGGGAGATTCGATTACCTTAAGGAGTACTGTGACGTTGTTTATCTGCCGAGAACTGCAGGGATATCCTCAACAGATCTCAGGGAGGGAAAGAACGGGATCGTGAGGATCGGAATGGTCGGGACGGGAAGGATCGCTGCCAGGTTCTATAAGGAGACCAGCTATGTGTCCGGCGCGGAGGTCATGGGGGCATACAATCCCATGAAAGACAACGCGGATGCTTTCGGGGAAAGATATCAGATCGATATATGGACCGAGGACTATGACGGGTTCATAAAAGGGGTCGATGCGGTTTATGTTGCTTCCCCAAACGAGACCCATAGCGATTATGTGAGGAAGGCGATAC
The DNA here is from genome assembly GCA_024684065.1 of Lachnospiraceae bacterium. Next base: position 6,645 of record JAIKXO010000246.1, on the reverse strand, counting down.
TTGCCGGAAAGCATGTGCTGTGCGAGAAGCCTATGACCTTCACGAAGAAAGAGGCAGTTGAGCTTTATGAGCTTGCCAAAGAGAAGGATGTTACCCTCATGGAGGGCATCAGAACGGCATATCTGCCCGGATTCCTTCAGCTCCTTTCGGTCGCGAGGGGCGGGGCTATCGGAGAGATCTGCGACGTGGAAGCATGCTTTACGAGGATCGGAGTTCCGGGATCGAGAGAGATGACCGACGCGGAGTACAGCGGAGCCTTCTTAGAATACGGAAGCTATACGATGCTACCGATAATCAAGCTCTTCGGCAAGGAGTATGACGAGATCAGTATTGAAAGCATATACGGCGAGAACGGAATCGACAGGTATACAAGGGTCGGCTTCAGATATGGAAACAGGCTCGCGGAATCGAAGTCCGGGGCCGGGATCAAATCCGAAGGCCAGCTCATAATATCCGGAACGGAGGGATATATAATTGCGAAATCCCCCTGGTGGCTTACGAGAGAGTTTGACGTACGCTATGAGGATCCTGACCGAGTAGACCATTATGACACTACCTTCAGCGGCAGGGACGGCCTGAGGTATGAGATAGCCGAGTTTATTTCTAAGATAAACGGCACGGGAGGGGTGGACTATAAGCTGACTGCAGGTGAGTCCATAGCCATGGCCGGGGTGGTCGAGGAGTTTATGAAGAAGCGGAAGGCGTACAGGGGGGCCATGAACCCCAAGATGCCGGAGGATCAGGACGCGGCACGGTGGGAAGCCGTGAGTACCGAGCGCGTACTCCAGGATCCATGAAATTAGGAATAATAGGCACGGGAAGAATAGCAAAAAGATTTGTGCCCGAAGCACTTATCGCAGGCGGAATCGACGTAACGGCCGCATACAATCCCCATGAGGGGAGCGCAGAGAGATTCCTTCGCGAAATCGGAAGTAGTATCGGGATAGCAGTAAACGAAAAACCCCGGAGTTACAGGAATATAACTCCTCTGACTGACCTTGAAGAGTTGTGGAGCTGTACAGATGCGGTATACATAGCTTCCCCGCACGAGACACATGTCCATTACATAATGGAAGCTCTAAGCCGTGGAAAACACGTTCTCTGTGAGAAGCCCATGGCATTAAAGGCAGAAGAGGCAGGGACATGCCTGAAGCTTGCCGATGAGAGAGCACTTGTCCTCATGGAGGGCATAAAGACAGCATGGTGCCCGGGATACAGGAAGCTCGTTGAAACCGCAAAAAGCGGGATAATAGGGGATATCAGACACATTGAAGCCTGCTTCACAAAGTTGGAAGATAAGGGGAAAAGGGAGCTTATTGACATAAAATACGGTGGAAGCTTCACCGAACTCGGAAGCTATGTAATGCTCCCGATTATAGACATTTTCGGAGCCGGGTATGAGGATATAAGGTTTTCGGAGATAGACAACGAGCTCGATATTGATATTTTCACCAGGGCTGACTTTACATACAGGGATGGCTTAGCCACGGCGACATGCGGGCTCGGGGTAAAAAAAGAGGGTAGCCTTTTAATCTCAGGAGCCCTGGGGTATATCAAGGCGGAAGCACCATGGTGGAAGACAAGGGTATTTGAGATAAACTTTGAGGATCCTGCTAAGAGCGTCCGGTATGAAGAGCCTTTCGAGGGCGAGGGGCTCAGGTATGAGATCAGGGAGTTTTTAAGAAGGATAAAGACCGGATCCGGGATAAAGATCACGGGCCATGAAAATAAAACGGCAGGATACCCTTCCTGTGCGGACAATCCGGGAGAAAACAGATGCCCGGAAAAAGAGAAGGAACGTTCTTTGATCATGGCGGAAGTTATTGAGAGATTTATGTCCATAAGGCGTCGGTGATATGTGGTATGTAGTTCAGACCTTAAAGGGCAAGGAAGAAAAGATCCTTATAAATATCGAAAGAGACATAAGCAAGGAACAGGAAAAAGCATTTGTGCTTGAAAACGAGCGCATGTACCGGATAAAGGGGAAATGGATCAAAGACAGAAAGCCCCTGTTTCCGGGATATCTTTTTGTAGAGACAAAGGATCCGACAGACTTTGATGTAAGACTCAGAAAACGATACAGGCCCCTCAAGCTCTTAAGGATGGACGGAGCCATTACCCCGCTTAAGCCTGACGAGGAGGAATACTTCAAACTCCTTGGGGGGAGCGAGCATATAGTGAGATATTCCGAGGGATACAGAAGAAAAGATAAGGTGGAGATAATCTCCGGTGCTTTTAAAGGCTATAAGGGGGAAATCAAGAAACTGGATCGGCATAACCGGCAGGCAAAGATAGAGCTCCCGCTTCTCGGGCAGATGATAGAAGTAGAAATAGGCTTGGGTATTGTAAAGAGCGAGATATAGAAAGCACGGCGGTTATTTCAGGCTGTGGATCGGCTGAATTTCGATGCTCAGAGCTGTTATTTTGGCAGAGGAACGCCTGAATTTCGGTGCCCGGAGCTGCCGTTTAAGCAGTGGCCGGTATGTTTGTTTACAAGAAACCGTGAAAACTATGACGTTGTGAACGCATAGTCGGATACGGCGGACAGATGGTTTTAATAAGGAGATCCGAAAGGATCTTTTTGGCGAAGCTATGCAAAAAATACATATGAAGTATTAATGTTATTTGCATAATATTTGCGAGACAGAACGATTATTTGAATTAGATAAATCAGGGCATTGTTATAAATATAAGAGCTTGATATTGACAGTCAACATGGAACGAAGGCATGACCCGGCTGAGAAAGCATACATATTATGGAGGAAGACAAAAGCATTCGGTGCAAGCCTGTGCTTTTTTTTATTTAGATTATTTCCAATCCGGAAAAACAGGATAGTTTTCTGCACCTTCGAGGGAAAGGGCGGATTCGGGTGCAATCTGAAATATTTAGCGGAAGAGCTTCACAGGAGAGACAGTAGTCTTGAACTCATATGGCTTGTAAATGATCTTCATAAAGAGTTTCCTATATATATACGTAAGGAAAGCAACAGGCTGTGGAGCAGAGCATACTTCCTTTCGACGGCAAGGATATGGGTTGACAATTACAGGAAACCTCTGGGAACGAGAAAGCGTAAGGGGCAGTATTATCTGAATGTAAACCATTTTACTCTCGGGATTAAATGTACGGGCCTTCTCAGGGGAAAAGGATTTTCGGAAATGGCGTACCTGGTCAGTAAAAACGACTCGGATATGATTGACGGGCTTGTTATAGATTCGAAATGGTGTGAGGCATGCTTTGATAAAGCAATGCTCTATAACGGCGCCATGTTAAAGACCGGAGCTCCCAGGTGTGATGTGCTGTATGGAGACAGAACCGGATATAAAGATAAACTCCGGAAAAGGAACGGTCTTCCGGATGGAGTGAAAATAGTACTCTATGCCCCGACATTCAGGGAAGGTGCCGAAAACGGAAAGAGATATGTCTATTCGAAGGAGTGCTCTCTTGATATAGAGAGGATGATACAGAACCTGGAGACTAAGTTTGGAGGAAGATGGTATGTCTGCTTGAGGGCACATCCACAGCTGAAAGGATTTTCGGAAAATATAAGTGCATATGACGATGGATCAGAAAACAGACTGATCGATGAAAGCGGATATGATGATTTTTATGAACTTCTTGCCGGAGCGGACGCGTATATAACGGACTATTCCAGTGCAATTTTTGAGGCTGGTTACGCACATATACCGGCTTTTATTTACGCGGATGATGTTGTCGAATTTCGTGAGGCAAGAGGGAGGCTGTACTGGACAATGGGGGATGGCGGAAGGAAAGATATAAAAAGCAACTGGGAAACTCATCCAGGCATGGATCTTACCTTCCCGTTTTCAGTGGCAATGGATAACGATCAGCTGGAAGAAGATATTCTGGGGTTCAATTTAGACGAATATGAGAGAAAGCTGGATTCGTTGCATGATGCCATCGGGCTTGTGTTTGACGGGAAGGCAAGTGAGAGGCTTGCAGCTTTCTTATTAAATGAAATAATGTAAATACAGAACATATAACATCAACAAAAAGGAAAGGGATGTTGTTGGAATAGTGGTAAATCACCAGCTTTAAGAGCAGGGTTACCATTATTTCTCGGAGAGCCATTTTTTATAAAATAATTCTTGAGAACATATGATAATTCTACACATAATCCGTATTGTTATCACAAGAAATCATATCGATTTCAAATTTGTTTTATATTTCGTACCTTGAAAGCAAAAAAACGATGCATCAAATAAAGCCATCTCCGATCCGCCACTGATTTACGCTGTCGTGAAGCAATTATAAGCATCCATGAACGTATGATGCCCCTACTTATTGTTCTTTCCGAGGGCAAGAACAGCCCTCCTTCAATGTGTGGTTAAATGACCCGCGATCTGGATAAGGTTGCTAATCACAGCGCATATCCGGCGGAGTCTGAAGTCAGCGTAATAACAGCATTCTATAGAAAAGAGTATCATCAATAAATATAGAAAATGAGGCTATACAACTGTACGATTGATCAAGCGATTAATCGTTTTAAAAATAAGAAAATAGTTTTTTTTGGAAAAGGTAGTTGGTTATCAGTAGTTAATCATACTGAATTAATGAGGCTAAAGAGCCAGTTTGCATATGTGATTGACAATAATATAACTGAGAATATTGTTTTTTTAGGTGACGTAAGCTTGAGGATATATTATCCGAACAGTTTGAAAAATGAGTCGTCATGCATAGTCATACTTACAAGTCCGATTTACATGTATGAAATGTATTGTCAGTTAGATAAAATGGAGCTTTCTAATAGTATAGAATGCTATGCACTTCCGTTTATGACTTTGAATAATGAGTATTCAATAGATAATGAATTATTATCTATTGTCGTCAACGATAAAAGGCCAAAGATAATACCTAAAACTATTCATTCATTTTGGTTTAGTGGCGAAAAGAAGCCGTATTCCTATCAAAAATGTGTAGATACTTGGAAAAACGTTCTTGATGATTATGAAATAATTGAATGGAATCAAGAAAACTATGATTGTAATTGTCATCCGTTTGTAAAAAAGGCAATTGAAGTTGGTGCGTGGGCGTATGCCTCGGATTATGCGAGATTAGATGTATTGTATAAATACGGGGGAATATATTTAGATCAGGATGTTGAGGTTTTCAGACCGTTTGACCCTTTGTTATGCAATGATGCAATTCTTTCTTTTTCAAGTGTAATTCAAATAGATCTTGCCGTAATGGGAAGCAAAAGGGATAATTCCCTTATCAGGTCACTGATGGATATCTATGATTCAATTGATAATCCTAAATCTAAAGAAGGATATACAAAATTCTTTCAACCGGTCAATATAAGGAATGTCCTTATAGAAAATGGATTAGTTATGAATGGAAATCTACAAAGAAATAGTTTTGCAACTGCATTTCCGACGGAATTCTTTATGCCTTTAGATACAGTTTTGTTTAGACCATATGAACGGACTGAAAATACTTTTTGTGTACATTATGATAATTTTGGTTGGAGTTTTTCGGAAGGAAACAAAAGAAAAAAGAAAATTCATGATAATAATACACTTTGGAGATTGATGGAATAGGTTGAATTTAGATGAGACTGACTAAAAGTTTTACAAAATCGGATTATTCTTCTGTCGACAATGTCATTATATATGGAGCAGGAAGATATGGAGAACTTGCATATTGGGGGTGTAAAGCTTTGGGGGTTGATCCATACTGTTTTGCCGACCAAAATAATGCTGGAAAAGAGTATTTATCGTTGAATACTATACTTCCTGAAAATATATGCAAGATAAAGAACCCGATAGTTTTAATTGCTTCATATAATTATTTCTATGAGATACTTGCAAATGTTCAATCAATGGGGATAGAAAAGTACTATGATATTGAAAAACTGATTCTAATTGATTATAACGAAGATGTCTTATCAGAATACGTAGTAGATGAAAAACATAATATATATAAATATAGGAATGTTATAGAAAATGCTGGTTCTGACAAGTTGGTCCTCAACCATGTAGATGTTGTTATTACTGAATGTTGTACACTGAAATGTAGAGATTGCGCAAATCTTATGCAGTATTATAAGTATCCGGAAGTATTTAACATAAAAAACATAATGCTTTATTTTGACAAGCTCTTAGATTCTATAGATTTATTGCTTGAAATGCGTATATTGGGCGGTGAGCCTTTTATTCATAAGAAAATTGCAGATTTATTATCTTATTACCTGAATAATGACAAAATAGAAAGAATTACAATTTATACGAATTCCACTCTGTTGCCTAATGATGAAACACTTGAGGTTATGAAGCATGAAAAAATAGGTGTTCATATGTCTAATTATGGCTATGTTAGTAAAAAACTTTCTGAACTAGATCAGGTCCTTACAGAACATGGCATTAATCATTATATACATAATTATGATAAATGGCATGATCTGGGTGGACTGAATAAGAGACACTTCTCTGAGCAGACTCTTATGAGTATGTATAAAACATGTATAATGGCGAAGTGCTTATCATTTTACCGAGGCAGGCTTTATACATGCCCTAGGGCAGGAAATGGAGAAAGAATTGGAGCCTTTATCAATTACGAACATGAATATGTTGACTTTACAAATAATTCTAATGTGAATGAACAAAGAATGAAAATATGTCAGCTTT
>JAIKXO010000240.1 GCA_024684065.1 Lachnospiraceae bacterium | reverse complement strand
CGCCTGTATGCATTGTGATCTTAACGGATGGAGTGGCTCGTTTTCCGAAAGAGGAGGCGGCCGGAGGGATCCCCGTATTATGGGTTATAAACAACGAAAAGATCTTGCCTCCCTGGGGAAAGGTCGCAAGGATAACAGCATAGATAATTGTTTAGACATATCATAATCATTATCAATCTCATATATACCTGATATTTACATGGCAGATGAAAATCTGCCTGTTTTTTGTATATTTTTTTTAACCGGGATGAAACGAGGGATGAAACGAGGAACCGTCCCCGGTTTCATTTTAGAAGAGACATATCGTAACCGTTATCGACTCCATATATATCCTTTCAAACCATAATACATGTTGAAATTTATTTGATAATTATTGATTCAGACAGTGTTGACTGTTGAAATTAAATCATTGGGAAAGCTTTTCATTCTGGTTTCCCGGTTTGTTTAAGTTGCGGAGCTTGATTTTTGTAATTTCGATGATTTCGATTTTATCTTTATCTGAAAGCTGTCCAAAATAATATAGCAGCTCTTTTTCTTCATAGCTAAGAAACTGGAGCCGTTTTTTATTATAAGGATCGCCAAGATATTCAAGAAAGACGGAAAGTTCTTTGCCGGTCTTAGTCGGCGATGGTGCATCAAAAGAAATATTTCGGTCTACATCGACAGTAAGCTGTAATAAATCCTCAACGGAAATATGATACAATCCTGCAAGCTTGAATAGTACTTCAGGACTTGGTGAACGTTTGCCGGTTTCATAATGGGAATAGGTCTGGCGGACTACGCCCAGAGCGGCCGCCACGTCGTACTGAGTATAAGAAAAGGCTTTGCGAAGCTCCTTCAACTTCGCCGGTAAACGTTGACTTGTCACAAAGTGTTTCCTTCCTCTCTGCTTATTTTTAATCTTTATCTTCCTGCTTTTGAAAACCAATTCTTTTAATGTAGCGTAAATTGGATTTCTGAAATCACCAATAAAAAGAAAAAAGATTATGTAGCTTATCGGCGCAAGAAAACTCTTAATTTGCATTTCGTAAAATTGTATGGGCTTTTATTAAACTTACCGCAATTTTATGTAGCATTTTTATGAAAATATGTTAACATTAGTGTAGCAGATGCCGATATATAAGATACAGTTTGTAGCTTTTTTAATTGAATATTCAAACTGTTCCTATTAAGCCATATTAAAAGACTGAATAATAGGCGTTTGGGGACAATGATTAGGGGTAAAAGAAAAAAAAGGCGCTACAGGTATATCGTATCGCTGATTTTTTCGTTACGGTTTTTAAGGATTTAAGTCTGCGGGTCAAAAGGAATTGCCTGCTTAATGACGGCGGAAAGGAGTTTTTGTGTCGAATATGAATGTTTTAATGCATAATATGCAGGCGATGTTTACCAATCGTCAGCTGGGGATTACTAATAATAATAGGGCTAAATCCTCTGAGAAGCTTTCATCAGGATACAGGATCAACCGTGCTGCAGATGATGCTGCAGGACTGACTATTTCTGAGAAGATGCGTTATTATATCCGCGGCTTAAAGCAGGGGTCAAAAAATCTCCAGGACGGAGTCAGCCTCTGCCAGGTAGCTGACGGAGCGCTGAATGAAGTGCATGATATGCTGCACCGTATGAGCGAACTGGCTATTAAAGGTGCAAACGGAACTCTGACTGATCAGGACAGGACGGCTCTGGAGAGTGAGAATGATGCAATAAAAGACGAGATCCGAAGAATCTTCAATACGACAGAATTTAATGAGCACAAAATATTTGTCGCACCTTATACACCGGATGTTTCAGGACTGCCTGATGATTTTAAGGTATATAATCTTGATATTGCCGGAAAAGGGAGTTCGGGAGAGAATTCTGATATCCGCTATGGAGGATTGGAGATTAACAACATACGCTTTACCTGGTCGGAGCTAGGGCTTGATGAATACCTTAGCGAAGATGGCAGAACCTGGGATTTTACAGATAAGACGTCGTCGAAAACGCAAACGCTTGAAATCAATCTAGCATCAACTGAAAATAAAAATTATAAGACCTTTAACGGGGAAGATGTTATCCTTCGGATAACTCAGGGAGAGGAACTCCCAAACCTAGAACGGGTTTATACGTGGCGGGCAGATGATAATGGTATCTATATCAATAATCTGCTTGCCAAATCATGGGATGAGATTGGAGTTACTGATAAAGGAAAAGCCGACGGAGTTATAGAATTTACCCATAATGGCATAGATTATCGTTTTGAGGTCGGAGGAGACAATAAACAGGATATTATCACCGGTGTGAACGGAGATTTAAATGATGGGCATATTTTTAAAGCCGGGCTTTCTGACAATCCTTCCAATCAGGCGGTTAGATATGCATTCAGCTTAACCCAAGGTGTTCCTGAAACCGGAGTAAATAATAAAGATATAGCTGAAGATAATTATAAGATTTATGCAGATTCCTCCGGAATTACTATCGTTGCGGATTCAGACAGAGATAAGGACAGTGTAGATTCGGGGGGTGCTCCTCTAAAGCATACATTTATTAAATGGGAGCAGTTTGAGGATATCACGGCAGGAACCGACAGTGAACTTAAGAATACCATTACTGATTTCGGACTGACTAACAAAGAAAACAATAAACTAAATAACGATATACAGACTTTCAGTGAGAACTCCACTTATCAGTATAAGGACGAGGAAACAGGGATAATATTTACCTTTTCTATCCGTGACGAATCCAGCCGGGAGGCGGTTATTAATTCGTTAAATAACAACGATGTCAAAGAAGAATATACTACGCCGGGATCTTCTAATGCAACCAAGGGGAGTTCAGATACATCTATTTCAATTCCTACGCAGACAAATGAAATAATCAACAAGGGTCTCAGCAGCTTTCGTCTGCAAAAGGAACTGGATCGTAATTTTGGAGACGGGACAACGGGTAACTTTGAATTTAATTTTGAAATGACCAAGAGTGTTAAGTCTCTTTCTGAACTCAAGTCGACTGATCCTGATCCAGATAAAGGAATTACAATCACTCTTAACGGACCTACCGAGGTAACCGGTTCTCTCTTCTCTTCAAGCAACACAGTATGGAAAAAGACTTCGGATAATGAGTATATTTTTTTCACGAAAGAGCATTCCCAATGGGATGAAGTAACAAAAGAGCAGAATACAAAGCACTACAGTCAGAGCATCCAGCTTGGGTATGAGGGGAAATACGGTACAGAAGAGCTAATCGTTAATGATGGTGATGTCCATACAATAAATTATACAGATACATATATATATACCAATACTACGAAATATACGAAGGACGATTATGCCGAAAACGGAAAAGCCGTCAAAAATGATGAAAGATGGATTATTTTCTTTTCTGACAATACAACTAAAGAATATACACAGGATGATTTTGAGGCCTATCTAAACGATCAGAAGGCTGAGGATTTAAATGCGGCTGCCGGTGAAGGCATAAAAAAGGCTATAAATCCAGAACCTGTAAAAGCGGATATATCAAAGACAAGGACTGTATCAAACAGCTCAAGTATTGTTTCAGATGGAATCAGCCTGAATCTTGACAGTTCAAATTCTGCCAGAAGCACCAGTGTATATCTGGCAGAAAACAGCGCCAATTCTCATCTGCTGAATGCAGATTATAAGGATAAAATCGGGGATATTTGTTCATTCTATCTTAAAGGTTATAATATATATGGTTCAGATGTGACTGCTGTAAATGGAAAAACGGATTTAAGCACACTCTCGGTGACAGCAAGGCCTGTTTCTGTAAATTATTCTGCTACCGCTTTGAAGCAGGGAAATCGGGTTCATGAACCGGAATATGGGAGGCTTATATCGATTCTCCCAGAAAAAGAACTTATTCTTCAAGCCGGAGATGATGCGCCTAACGACATTACGCTGGCTTGGCACAGTATGAGTCTTTCCGGAATAGGTTTGTCCGGAACAACTATGAAATCACAGGAAAGCTGTAAGAAAGGCATTTCGCAGATTCAGGAAGCACTTGATTTGGTATCGGAGGAAAGATCGATCTTTGGCGCGCACCAGAATCGTCTGGAGCATGCCATCAGGATAAACGATAATACAAGCGAGAATCTGGAGCATGCCGAATCCCGCATACGGGACACGGATATGTCTGAGGAAACGGTTCGGTTCGCTAAAGAAGGGATACTTCAGCAGGTAGGCCAATCTATGTTGGCGCAGGCTAATCAGAACCGTCAGGGAATTCTGTCGCTTTTGCAATGAAAGCGGTAATTTACATATCGGGGAGATCAGAAAACATGAAAGAGAGCTCTCATAAATTGTATGGCAGATGAAAAGCTGCCTATTTTTTATGTCTATTGTTATGTCATCCAAGATAGCAGGAAGATATTGCTTTATTAAATTGGCTGGAAATGCTGAATATTGATGTTAGGGCATATTATATTCTCTCTTAGGCAAATAGGATTGAGTGTAAGTAAGCATTATTTTTGTAAAATGAACACTATACTTATAATAAACGCATGTGGTATAATTTGCGGGATAATCGTTGGATATATACTTGTGGAAATAAGGGTCACCAAGGAGGATTTATGAGCGGCATGATCGAGATAAGATGGCATGGGCGCGGAGGACAGGGTGCAAAGACGGCAAGCGGGCTTCTTGCCGATGCTGCCTTTATGGCGGGTAAGTATGTTCAGTCGTTTCCTGAATATGGCCCTGAGCGTTCCGGTGCGCCTATTACCGCATATAACAGGATCTCAGACGAGCGATGTCCTGTGCATTCAAACATATACGAGCCCGACTATGTTGCCGTGGTTGACGAGACGCTTCTTGAAAGCGTTGATGTTACCGGAGGGCTTAAGGAAAACGGCGCCGTTATTGTAAATACCGATAAGACACCTTCGGAGATCATTCCGTATTTAAAGGGGTACAGGGGGCGTGTATGTACGATCGACGCCAGAAAGATCTCCATAGAGTGCCTTGGCGCTTATTTTCCCAATACTCCGATGTTAGCGGCAGTGGTCGCGGTGAGCGGCTGTGTCGAAAAGGAGCAGTTTTTAAAAGATATGGAAGGCTCTTACCGGCATAAGTTTGCAAAGAAGCCCCAGGTGGTTGAAGGGAATCTTAAATGTTTAAAGCTTGCTTTTTCAGAGGTGAAGGGCTGATTATAATTATAGAACACGGACTTAGGCGTATGACAGGCTCAGTCTCTGAATGTGCTTACAAAGTTTAAACTATGAAATGACCCGATCAGGAAATGATCCGATCAGGAAATGATCGGAAAGAATCTTTCTTTGTGAAAGGTCAGAATTTCAGGAAAGGTGCTTATGTATACAAAAGCTGAAGAAATAAATGAACATATAGCATGGCAGGATCTTACGACGGGCTGCGAGATCTACGAGCCCGGTACCAGCCGCCTTACGAAAACAGGCGAATGGAGGTCAAGGACTCCGGTATGGATAGAGGATAAATGCAAGCAGTGCCTTTTATGCGCCCCGTTCTGCCCGGACTCTTCGATCCCGGTTGAAGACGGAAGGCGCTCGGAGTTTGACTATGATCATTGCAAGGGCTGCGGGATCTGTTTAAAGACCTGCCCTTTTGACGCTATTACATGGAAGGAGGAATCATGAGCATAAGAGACAGGCTTTCCGGCAACGAGGCGGTTGCAACGGCGATGCGGCAGATAAATCCGGATGTTTTCGCAATGTTTCCGATAACCCCTTCCACGGAGATACCGCAGTATTTTGCCCAATACGTAGCAGACGGCAGGGTTGACACCGAGTTTATCTGTGTTGAGAGCGAACATTCTGCCCTTTCGGCATGTCTGGGAGCAGAGGCAGCAGGGTGCCGCGCCGTTACCGCAACTTCCTCCGCGGGTCTTTCCTTTATGAATGAGGTACTCTATGTAGCAGCCTCTTTAAGGCTGCCTGTGGTTCTCGCGGTTTCAAACAGGGCTCTTACCGGGCCGATAAATATAAACCATGACTATTCCGATTCGATGGCGGAACGGGATTCGGGCTTCATACAGCTTTACGGTGAAAACAATCAGGAGGTCTATGACAATTATCTGATGGCTCACAGGATCGCAGAGCACCCTTCGGTAAGGCTTCCTCTCATGGTCTGCGAGGACGGATTCATAACCTCTCATGCCATAGAGAATATCGAGCTCGAGGAAGACGGGGCGGTAAAGGAGTTTGTGGGAGAATATAAGCCCGACAACTACCTTTTAAAGCCTGAAAACCCTCTTGCCGTTGGCCCTTACGGGGTTTCCGCCTATTATATGGAAGCGAGGGTTGCCCAGGCCCAGGCGATGATAAATGCTAAGCAGGTCATTCTTGACGTGGCTGAAGACTTTAAGAAGAAATTCGGCCGGAGCTATGGCTTCTTTGAAGAATATAAAATGGAAGACGCGGAAACGGCCATGGTCATAATAGGCTCTTCTGCAGGTACCGCAAAGGCCGCTGTGGACGAGCTTCGAAAGAACGGGATCAGGGCCGGGCTTATAAAGCTTAGGGTGTTCAGGCCGTTCCCCGGAGAGGAGCTTGCGAATGCACTTAAAAACTGCAAAGCCGTGGCGGTCATGGATAAGAGCGAAGGCTTCTCCTCCTGCGGAGGCCCCTTGTTTGCGGAAACATCGGGAGCCTGCTACAATCTTGAAAAAAGGCCCAGGATGATAGACATAGTTTACGGACTCGGCGGAAGGGATTTTACCGTGAAAACCGCAAAAGGCGTATACGAACGGCTTATGAAAATAGCCGAAACCGGAGAGACCGGGCCCCTTTACTCCTGGCTTGGACAGAGATCGAGAGAATAAAATTATCCGGTATCTGTTGGGAAACAATGAACAATAACACTGATATTTAACTGTGATTCCATATAATGTCCGGGTGTCAAAGCACATGACGCCTGTTTCATATAATGCGTTGGTGAAGAAAGATGGCATATAATTTAAAGGAAGAAATGAACAAAAAGGAGCGGTTTTATGCGGGACACAGGCTCTGCGCCGGATGCGCGGCCGGGATCGTATGCCGTGGAATGATGCGCGCCCTCAAGCCGGAAGATAAGGCTGTGATCTGTAATGCCACCGGTTGTCTTGAGGTCTCCTCCTTCCAGTATCCCTATACGGCCTGGGATGATTCGTATATCCATACGGCATTCGAAAACGCTTCAGCGACCGCTTCCGGAGTTGAAGCTGCCTATAAGGCAATGAAGAAAAAAGGAAAGCTTCCCGAAGGGACAAGCTTTAAGATCCTTGCCATAGGCGGGGACGGGGGCACCTATGACATTGGTTTCCAGTCTCTTTCGGGAGCCCTGGAAAGAGGACATGATTTCACTTATTTCTGTTATGACAACAATGCGTATATGAACACCGGAACCCAGCGCTCTTCAGCCACTCCTCAGTTTGCCTCGGCTACAACTACGCCGGCAGGCGCGGAATCTGTCGGGAAAAAGCAGGTTCAGAAGGATCTGACCCAGATAGTGGCGGCCCATGGTTCGCCCTATGTGGCGCAGACCACGCTTTTCGGGAATCTTAAGGATTTTCATGAAAAGGCGTACAGAGCCATATATACCGAAGGGCCGACCTTTGTAAACGTTCTTACGCCCTGCCCGAGGGGCTGGCAGTATCCTGCCGAGGATCTGCTTGAGATCTGCAAGGCTGCGATAGATACCTGCGTATGGCCGTTATATGAGATAGTGGAGGGCGAATACAGGCTTACCTATGAGCCGAGGAAAAAGCTTCCTGTTGAAGAATTCATGAGAAAACAGGGGCGCTTCGCTCATTGCTTTAAGAGCGGAAATGAATGGACCATAGAAGCGGCTCAGGAATATGTTGATAAAAAATGGGAAGAGCTGCTCATGAAATGTAATAACTGACCGGGCATTATAAAATAAGGAGAAACTGATTTGATCAGTTTTCTTAAAACCCCGGCCTGAGTGTACAGACCCGAAAGCGGGAGATCACATGATCTGGGAGGATGAAAATGGAAAACAATCTATTCACAAACAGCCATATACTTTCCTGGCTCAGGTATTTTTCAGACAATACCGAGATAGATCTTGAGCATGTGAAGATCCTTGACATCACAAGGAAGAACAAGAATCTTATACCGACCGTTGAAGCCCACAGATGCGTCCTCGTTTTTACCGAGGCTGGTAACAAGGATATTTTCTATAAGATGTGGAACACGGGGCTCGGTGACTGTGAGGTCATCTATAACGAGGGTTCGGAGCCTGTGGGGGAGATAAAGCGCGACAAGGTTTCGGCCATGATAGACAGAGGGATCAACGCCTCAGCCGGAATGATAGTTCTGAACCCGAACGCGAGGAGCACGGTCAAATTCGGGATGGATAATAAGAAGTTCGCATCCGGCTCGGTTAAATATGTGGGTTCCGAGATCCGTTCGGTGCTGCTTTCAAAGATGCAGATAGACGAGCATAAAAACCTGTGCGTTATCTCCGGAGAGTCTATTGCCGTTGAGGCGGCTATGATAAACGGGGAAGGCAGTGTTATAGCGGTAGAGTATAAGGAGAGCGACCGCGAGACGATGGAGGAGAACGTAAACCAGTTCGGTCTCCACAATATAATCATAGTGGACCATGTCGGTGAGGATACCATGGGGAACCTTCCGGTGCCCGACACCACGATGTTAGTGGCTTCCGCGACGCTTGAAAAGGAGCTTGAATATCTGACCGGGATCAATCCTGACATGGAGTTTGTGATCTACACCCTTGACTTTAAGGTTGCCGCTTCAATGAGAGACATACTTGCGCGCTATAATATAAATGACGTGACGATCATACAGATAGCGGTATCAAAGCTTACTTCCAAGAATGTATTCGAGAACCAGCCCGCACCCTGGATCATATCCGGCAAGGGCGGGGAATAGGCGCACGATTTACTGCGTAAATCAGAAGGGGGAGAATAAAATAATGGATGAGAATAATTACGGCGATAACTACGGAGGAAACAATTTCTATGACAGCTCCGAAGGAGG